>JAIRQU010000167.1 GCA_031256305.1 Burkholderiaceae bacterium | reverse complement strand
CTGGGCGCGGCGCTGCACCATGTATTGCGGCACGAACTGGTGCGCCATCAGCACGAAGAAGTGCAAGGCCGCATGGAAGATGTGCGCTACATGCTCGAACATGGCCGCTCGCCCCAGTTGGCGCAATTCGTGCGGCAGAAAATCGATGCCATTTCGGCGGCTGACTCTCACGCGCATTTCTGGATGTGGAGCGCCGACCCGGCCTACCGTTATGGGCAGGGGGCCGAGCAGATCGCGCGCCTGTTCCAGCAGCCCGGTGAAAACGGCCAAATGCTCGACTTGGCCGTTGGCCCGCTGGGGCGAGCCATGGCGGTGTTGGGCGTGGCGTTGCCGGCCAACGCCGTGCGCCCGGCGCTGGTGCTGATGGTGGGCAGCAGCGCCTTTTCATTTACCCGCACGCTGCATATTTTCGAGTTGTCACTGTTGTTGTTTATCGTGGCGGGCGCGGCGCTAATAGCCGCGCTGGGGTACTGGATCGCGCGCGTGGGGCTGCAACCGCTGATGCGCATGTCGCTCGACGCGCAATCCATCGGCCCGGACAACCGGCAGCAGCGGTTGGCGCTGCCGCCGCTGCCGCGCGAATTGCTGCATCTGGGGCAATCGTTCAACGCCGCGCTGGACCGGCTCGCCGGCGCATACCGCCAGTTGGAAACCCTCAATGCCGACGTGGCGCACGAATTGCGCACGCCGCTAACCAACCTGATCGGCCAGACTCAGGTCACGCTGGCGCGCGAGCGCCAGGCCCCGGCGTTGCGCGAGGTGCTGCAATCTAACCTGGAAGAACTCGAACGCCTGCGCGCCATCGTCGCCGACATGCTTTTTCTGGCGCGTGCCGAGCAGGGCGAGCGCGCGTACCAGCGCGCCCCGGCGTCAATTGCCGCGGAAGTCGGCAAGACCATTGAATTCTTCGACATGCTGCTCGAAGAAGCGCGGATGCGCGTGACCGTGCAAGGCGACGCGGACGCGCCCATCCAGACCGCACTGTTTCGGCGCGCGTTGACCAACCTGCTGCAAAACGCCATCCAGCATTCGCCAGGGGGTACGGATATTCAGGTGCGCATCACGCGCGAGGCGCGCAACGCCTCGGTGGCCTTCAGCAACCCCGGCGAACCGATTGCGCCCGAACAGCTCGCGCACCTGTTTGACCGCTTCTACCGCATCGACGCGGCCCGCCGCAACAGCGGCGAAAGTCATGGCCTGGGTCTGGCTATCGTCAAAGCTGTTGCCACCATGCACAACGGCGGGGTTTTCGCGCGCTCGCAAGACGGCATCGTCACGGTGGGCTTTAGCGTGGCGCTGCAAGAGCCGGGAAAGTAGCGTTTCCGTCTCGCGCGTCTCGCGCCCGCCCGCCTGATTCGGGCGGGCTGTGTTCTGAGCGCGCCATACGCTGATTGGCAACACAGGGTTGCGCCCGGTTTCAGCGTAAATACAACACCCTTACGCGCGTGCTGTGCCCTGCGTATCGCAGTGCAATGCTTAAGGCACCCCTCATTCTGAGGGCAACGGAGCTGGGCGTGTACATGCGCCATTACGCTTTTGTGTCTGTTGCAGACGTTTTCCGGGCTTTGCCTCACAGGATTGACGACGGCTTCGTTTACACAACAGATACTTTAATTTACTTTTTTTAATAAAAAGATACAATTCAGACATATTTTGAATAAAATTCAATATAAAACAATGATATATGATTTTGTTACATCTTAAATGTTTCATGTTGAAACATTTGGCCATGACTTTATGCGCACAAAGTAAAAGTGGAGTCGTTATAGTTTGCCGCTGTATTGGAGCCGCCCTCTGTTTGACAGACGGGTCGGAATGTCTAATTTCTTGGAGAGATTGCACACATGGCGCAGACGATTACGGTCATCGACAAGGCAAGCAAAGCCACGACTACAGTCACGGGACAAGAGGTAACTCTCACCAATCCATCGGTGGTGGAGTTACCGGTTCAGCACGGTGACATCAAGTCCATGGCGCGCAAAGGAGGGGATCTGCTGGTGACTACGGCGGACGGCCAAACCACGGTCATCCACGGTTATTTTGCGGACGGGCAAAGCGCTGCCAGCAGCCTTGTGGCGCAGGACGATAACGGACTGTGGGCCGCCAATTTGACCAGTCTTAACGCGGGCGACGCCAGCATCGACACGGCGGCGGCGGGCAGCGATGCGTTCTCGTCAGTCAGTTCGCTCAATTCACTGGAAACCGCCGCGCCTGCCGCCACCGACAGCACCGACGCGCTGGCCAGCACGGCCGATCCCGCCGCCGCGACCGACTCATCGGCTGCCGCTGCCGCGGGCGATACTACCGCGGCGTCCACCAATCCGGCTATCGGGACCGTGGCGGGCGACGCGGTTACGGCGGACAACCCCAATTGGCTGCCGCCGGTACTTGCGGCGGGCGGCTTTGCCACAGCCCTTGCTGTTGCCGCGCTAATGGGGGGGCCAGGGTTGGTACCCCCGCCTCCCGTTCTTAATGTAGCCCCCGATCCGGACGGCACCATTACCGCATCCGGCACGACCGACGCGGGCAACACAGTCAACGTCACCTTTCCTGACGGCAGCACGGCTTCCACCACGGCCGACAGTAACGGCGATTACAGCGTGCAAAGCGCCTTGCCACAAACCACGGGTCAGGTAGCGGCTCAAGCCATCAACTCGAATGGCCCCAGCGGTCCAACCACTGTTGATTACGTTGACACCTATCCGCCCTTGTCGCCGGACATCACCAGCACCATCGCCAATGCGGATGGCAGCCTTACCGTGGCGGGTACCGCCGAGGCGTTGAGTACCGTTACCGTTACCTTCCCCGATGGCAGCACGGCCACGATGGTGGTGGGAGACGGCGGCACATTCAGCGTTACCAGCGCCGCTGGCGTGGATCAGCCCCCCGGCACGGGTGATGCCATATCCACCGACCAGGCGGGTAATGTCAGTCAGCCCGCCGACTACAGCTACGGCCAGGCCATCACCATGGCGGCTGTGGCTACCGATGCCGGCAAGAGCGCGTCGGACTTCATCACCGACGACAACACGCTGGCTCTGGTGGGCACGCTCCAGCAGGCGTTCCAGAGCGGCGACCAGGTCAAGGTCAGCCTGGATGGCGGCCAAACATGGCAAAACGCCGTTGCTACCGCGGGCGATTCCACCTGGACATTTGACAACACCAACGCTCCGATAACGCCCGACGGCAATTACATCGTCAATGTGGAGTTGCTCGACAGTTCGGGCAACGTCATCGGGTTTGCCGCGCAGAAGGTCGAGATGGACACCACGGCGCCCACCGAAACCGTGACCTGCCTCACGGCCACGTCCGCCTTGATTAGCGGCGCGATCAGCAGCACGCTCGACAGCGGCAGCGCGCCGGGCGTTTCTCAGGAATACGTACAGGTCAGCACCGACGGCGGCAGAACCTGGAACGACGCCAGCATGAGCAGTGACGGCACGTCCTGGAGCTACGCGCCGGCCACGCCGTTGCCCAACGGCTCTTACACGGTGGAAGCGCGCGTGGTCGACGCGGCGGGCAACGCTGGCGCGGCGGACATACAAACCGTGCCAATTACGGACGCAACGGCGCCCGCCATCACCATAGGCGCCATTGCATCGGACACCGGCCAGAGTGCATCGGACTTTGTTACCGACGACGCCACGCTGGTCCTTACAGGCGCGCTGGCCACCGCGCTAGCGGCGGGGCAAACGGTGCAAGTCAGCACCGATGGCGGCACTTCATGGCACGCCGCCGCCATATCGAGCAACGGCACCACCTGGACCTATGATGACCGAAGCGCGGCGTTACCCCAGGGCGACTACACGGTGGAGGCGCGCATAGTTGACGCATCCGGCAATGCGCTGGCCACGGCCAGCCAAACGGTGCTGGAAGACAACA
>JAIRQU010000144.1 GCA_031256305.1 Burkholderiaceae bacterium | reverse complement strand
CGGAGCTAGGAACTTGTTGACCGCTGCGCCCGAATTGCCCGCGCCGAATATGCCCATGGCCGTGCCTTGCAAACGCTTGGGGAACCAGCGCGCGACATAGGGCGTGCCCACCGAGAACGAACCGCCGGCCAGTCCCATGAGCAGCCCTATCACCAGAAACTGCCAGTACTGCGAGGCATACGCGATGAACCAGGTCGTAGGCACCGAGATCGCCAGCAAAATCACCATGACGATGCGCCCGCCGTGTCTATCGGTCCACATACCCAGCGGGACGCGGATCAGCGAACCGGAGAGCACCGGCATGGCCGCCAGCAGACCGAATTCGGTCTGGTTCAGGCCCAGCGTTTTGCGCAACGGGATGCCGATGGCGGCGAACATCATCCAGACCATGAAGCAGACCGTGAAGGCCCAAGTGCTGGCAAACAGCACGCTCCATGCTTTTGGAGGAACCGGATCCGTAGAAGCCGCAAGAGAAGTCATATATGCAATCCTCCACTGTGTATAAATTAAGAGGCCATTCTTAGTAGTTGTTTCAAATTTGAACATCCCCCGGAAGAACCAGCGGCGCGCTGCGGAAGAACTACCCCGCATAGTTCCAAGTGACTAGGGCTGCCTTGGAATCTAGGAATCTAGAATGGCGCGCGTTATCTTCCAACACCAACAGAAAGCCTTTTCATGAGCCTGCAATGCGGCATCGTGGGTCTGCCCAACGTGGGCAAATCCACTCTTTTCAACGCGCTGACCAAGGCGGGTATTGCCGCCGAGAACTACCCTTTTTGCACCATTGAACCCAACACCGGCGTGGTCGAGGTGCCCGACCCGCGCCTGGCGCAACTGGCGGCCATCGCCAAGCCTGAGCGCATCGTGCCAGCCATCGTCGAATTCGTCGACATCGCGGGCCTGGTGGCTGGCGCGAGCAAGGGCGAGGGGCTGGGCAACCAGTTTCTGGCGCACATCCGCGAGACCGATGCCATCGTCAACGTGGTGCGCTGCTTCGAGGACCCGAACGTCATCCATGTGGCCGGCAAGGTCGATCCGGTGGCCGATGTCGAAGTGATCCAGACCGAGCTGGCGCTGGCCGACCTGGCCACGGTCGAAAAGGCGCAGGCGCGTTACGCCAAAACCGCCAAGTCCGGCAACGACAAAGAAGCCGCGGCCATGCTCAAATTGCTTGAGCCGGTGCATGCGGCCTTGGATCAGGGCCAGCCCGCGCGCGCGCTTTCGCTATCGAAAGAGGAGCAAACGCTGCTCAAGCCGCTGTGCCTCATCACCGCCAAGCCCGCCATGTTCGTCGGCAACGTCAGCGAGGACGGTTTTGCCAATAACCCGCTGCTGGAGCGCCTGAGCAGCTACGCCACCGGGCAGAACGCACCCGTGGTCGCCATCTGCGCCAAGCTGGAAGCGGACATGGCCGACATGACCGACGCGGACAAGGCGCTGTTTCTGGAGGAAATGGGCCAGAGCGAGCCGGGCCTGAACCGCCTGATCCGCGCGGCCTTCCGTCTGCTGGGGCTGCAAACCTACTTCACCGCCGGCCCCAAGGAAGTGCGCGCCTGGACCATCCCCATCGGCGCCACCGCGCCGCAGGCCGCGGGCGTCATCCACGGCGACTTCGAGCGCGGCTTTATCCGCGCTCAGACCATCGCGTTTGACGACTTCATCGCCCACGGCGGCGAACACGGCGCCAAGGAAGCAGGCAAGATGCGCGCCGAAGGCAAGGACTACGTGGTCAAGGACGGCGACGTGATGAACTTTTTGTTCAACGTGTAATGATTTTTGATTGGTTCTTGAAATTTCATCAAATGCGAGAGAGAAAAATGGCGATTTGGCTGATCCGTGCAGGTTCGCACGGCGAATACGAACAGAAATTCATCCAAGAAAAACGAGTCTATGTTACTTGGGATGATCTGAACGTAGACCTGTCCAAGCTGCAACAGCGGAGCGAACTGAACGCAGCTATGGTCGAGCGCTACCCCGATGTCAAGCCCAAAGCCGTGCTGAACTGGGTAGGCCAAGTTTGGCCGTTCGCACACGATATGCAGAAGGGCGATCTGGTGGTATTGCCCCTGAAGATGCAGCCAGCCGTCTACATCGGCGAAATCACTGGCGGCTATCAATTCGAGAAAGACGGCCCCAACCCTTTTTTCCATTCCCGATCGGTTAAATGGATTGGCGAAGCCGTTCCGCGTACGCACTTTGGCCAGGACCTGCTGTACTCGTTCGGCGCGTTCTTGACCATCTGCCGTATCCAACGCCACAACGCTGAACAGCGGATTGTCGCGATGCGCGCAAATGGCTGGAAAGCCGAGACGCTGACCGCTATGACCAAGGTTGCAGCAGCTTCGACTGACGAAGAAGAAATTGCAGATATCGATCTGGAGGAGTCGGCTCGTGACAAGATTGCGACATTAGTCTCTGCGCGCTTCAAGGGTCATGGCCTGACTCGTTTGGTTGAAGGTATTTTGAAAGCGCAGGGCTATACAACGTACCGTAGCCCCGAAGGCGCTGATGGGGGATCCGATATCTTGGCTGGCTCTGGCTTCCTGGGTTTTTCGGCGCCACGCTTGTGTGTAGAGGTCAAGTCCGAGGATTCACCCATCGGTCGCGAACCGGTGGACAAGCTATTAGGAGCCATGACTAAGTTCAATGCCGACCAGGGGCTGTTTGTGGCATGGGGCGGTTTCAAGGGTAATGTACAGAAAGAGCTTGCGTCTCAGTTTTTCCGACTTCGTCTTTGGACACAGAAGGAACTTCTTGAACAGTTGTTCGAGCAATACGAGCGCTTGGACGAAGACCTTAAGGCCGAATTGCCGCTGAAGCGGGTGTGGATGGTTGCCTCACAGGACGATGCGCTTTGATTTGTGCGAGGACAGGGAACAGGTGGTCAGGGACGGGAACGTGATGAACTTTTTGTTCAATGTGTAAATATAGTGACTATCGGACAAAAACTTAACCCACACGATATGGCGCTATACCGTGCTTGCGACGAAGTGCTTCACTATGTATGGGATCCTATTGGTATCGCTACGATACCGCAAGCTCGCGACGAATATTACGGCTACTTACCTGTCATTTTCGATATGATACGCGACGGTCGGCAAGAAAGTGATATCGCCAAATATCTTACACATGTAGTCACTGTGTGCATGGGTCTCTCCAAGGCGAACGATGAACACACCATCAGCGTTGTTCGCCTGCTACTTGAATGGAAAAGAGTGATTCATGAACGCGGCGGCGAAAAAGGCTAAACAGGCTCTAAGCCATGAACCGCGATACGCCGGACGGTCACGCGCACTGGCGCGGCAATCTGCTGGTTTGCATGGCCGGGTCGTTTACCACGATAGTGGCGATGACGCTGCTGCTGCCCTTTTTACCGCTGTACGTCGAGCAATTGGGCGCGCGCGGCCATGCCGCCATCGTGCAGTGGTCGGGCGTGGCCTATGGCGCGACCTTTCTGAGCGCGGCTTTGGTCGCGCCGCTGTGGGGCTATCTGGCCGACCGCTATGGCCGCAAGCCGATGCTCATCCGCGCCAGTCTGGGCATGGCGGTGGCAATGGCGCTCATCGGCATGGCGCACAACGTCTGGCAACTGGCGGGCCTGCGGCTGCTGGCGGGGCTGCTGGGTGGTTATGCTTCCGGTTCCATGATGCTGGTGGCTGCGCAAACGCCCAAGGCGCGATCAGGCTGGGCGCTGGGTATGTTGTCCTCGGCGGTCATGGCGGGCAATTTGGCCGGGCCGCTGATTGGCGGCGCGCTGCCGCAGCGTATTGGCATCCGCAACACCTTCTTTGCCGCGGGTGCGGTCATTTTTGCGGCCTTTCTGGCCACGTCGTTTTTACTGCGCGAGCAGCGCGCTTCCGCCACGCACGCAGGCAAGAAAGCCAGGGCCGACTGGTCCGCCATGCCCGGCAAGCGCACCGTGGCGGTCATGCTGATGACCGGTACGCTGCTCAGCTTTGCGCTGATGTCCATCGAACCGATCATTACCGTCTATGTCGCGCAGTTCGTGGCCGATCCCAAGCGGGCGGTCTGGATGGCTGGCATCGTGATGTCGGCCACCGCGCTGGGCAGCGTGCTGTCGTCCGCGCGCCTGGGGCGGCTGGCTGATCGGGTGGGGCATTGGCCGGTGGTTATCGCTTGCCTGGCGGCGGCGGCGCTGCTGGTGGCGTTGCAAGCGTTCGTGACGGGCGGCTGGCAACTGGCGGCGCTGCGGTTTCTGATGGGGCTGGCGCTGGGCGGTCTGATGCCCTGCATTACCGCCGTGATCCGCCACAACGTGCCCGAACAGGCGGTCGGCAGTGTGCTGGGCTATGCCGTGTCATCGCAGTATCTGGGGCAAGTCACCGGCCCGCTGGCGGGCGGCTTCATCGGCGGTCATTGGGGAATGCGCGCGGTGTTTTTCGTCACCGCCAGCCTGCTGATGCTGGGGGCGGCGTGGAACTGGCGGGAACGGCTGGGCCGCCGCCGCAATCACAATGTTCCGTAGCTGTGCAGCCCGGATAGAAACATGTTGACGCCCAGGAAGGCAAAGGTGGTAATGGCCAGCCCGGCCAGCGCCCACCAGGCCGCGATGGCGCCGCGCAAGCCCTTCATCAGGCGCAGATGCAGCCAGGCTGCGTAGTTGAGCCAGACGATCAGCGCCCAGGTTTCCTTGGGATCCCAGCTCCAGTAGCCGCCCCAGGCGTCGGCGGCCCACAGCGCGCCCAGTATCGTGGCGATGGTGAAAAAGGCAAAGCCTACTGCGATGGCGTGGTACATCAGGTCGTCGAGCACCTCCAGCGTGGGCAGCCGTTCGGCGATGCGCTTGCGGCCCAGCAGAATGCCGCCCACGATCAGGGCCGCGATGATGGCGTAGCCCACCCAGTAGCCGCCGCCCGCCTCATGGCCGCGTTCGCGGAAGGCCACCGGCACGAAGCACAGCGCGATGCCCAGCAGCCAGATCGGCGTGAGCTTGTACCAGCGGGTTTCTGTGGCCTGCTGTTTAATCAGATAGGCAAACCCGGCCATG
>JAIRQU010000063.1 GCA_031256305.1 Burkholderiaceae bacterium | reverse complement strand
AACTCCAGACCATCAGAAGCTGCGGGAACGCATGGGCCACACCCGGATCGAGATTGCCGCGGGGATTGCCGTGGGCATCGCGGTTGCGGTCGCGGTCAACGCCGTGTTGGGTTAAGACTTCGGGGCCGCCGCAACGCATTCCCGCCCCGCCAATTCCGCCGCCTTGCCGACGTAGGCGGCGGGCGTCAGGGCGAGCAGGCGCGTTTTTTCCGCGGCGGGAATATCCAGCGTTTCGATAAGCGCGTGCAGCGCCGCGCGCGTCACGGCTTGGCCGCGCGTGACAGCCTTGAGCTTTTCATACGCGCCAGGCACGCCGTAGCGGCGCATCACGGTCTGGATCGGTTCGGCCAGCACCTCCCACGCGGCGTCCAGGTCGGCGGCCAGCCGCGCGCGGTCGATTTCCAGCTTGGCCAGGCCCGCCAGCAGCGATTGGTACGCCAGTGCGGCATGGCCCAGCGCCACGCCCATGTTGCGCAGCACGGTGGAATCGGTCAGATCGCGCTGCCAGCGGCTGATGGGCAACTTTTCGGCCATGTGGCGCAGCAGCGCGTTGGACAGCCCCAGGTTGCCCTCCGCATTCTCGAAATCAATCGGGTTGACCTTGTGCGGCATGGTCGATGAGCCGATCTCGCCCGCCTTGAGTTTTTGCTTGAAATAGCCCAGGCTGATGTAGCCCCATAGATCGCGCGCCAAATCAATCAGGATGGTGTTGGCGCGCGCCACGGCGTCGAACAATTCGGCCATGTAGTCGTGCGGCTCGATCTGGATGCTGTAGGGCTGAAAGGTCAGGCCCAGCCCATCGGGTTCGGGGGCCTCGACCACGCGGCGCGCGAATGTCTCCCAATCAAAATCGGGCCAGGCCGCCAGGTGCGCGTTGTAGTTGCCGACCGCGCCGTTCATCTTGGCCATGAGCTTGACTTGGGCGATGGCCACGCGCGCATGTGTCAGGCGCGCCGCCACGTTGGCGATTTCCTTGCCCGCCGTGGTCGGGCTGGCCGTTTGGCCGTGGGTGCGGCTGAGCATCGGCACGGCGGCGTGTTCGCGCGCCAGTTCCCGCAGGCGCGCAATGACCGCGTCGAGCGCGGGCAGCAGCGCGGACTCACGCGCGGCCTTGAGTTGCAGCGCGTGGCTGGTGTTGTTGATGTCCTCGCTGGTGCAGGCAAAGTGCACGAACTCGGCGGCGGCTTGCAGCGCCGCGTGGCCAGCCAGCCGCTGCCGGATCCAGTATTCCACCGCCTTGACATCGTGGTTGGTGGTTTTTTCGATGTCCTTGATGGCCTGCCCATCGGCTTGGCCAAAGTCGGCGGCCAGGCTGCGCAGATAAGCGCGCTCGGCGGCAGGCAGCGGCGGAAACTCGGCAAAGCCGGCGTCCGACAAGGCGATAAACCAGGCGACCTCGACCTGCACGCGGCGCTGCAGGTAGCCCAGCTCGCTCATGATGGGGCGCAGGGCGGCAATCTTGGCGGCATAGCGGCCATCCAGGGGCGAAAGGGCGGTAAGAGCGGTAAGAGCGGTAAGAGCGGTCAAAGTCATGGCTGAAAATTGTAGAGATCGTCTGGCCCGTCAAGGTAGCGAAAACAAAATTTCCCCTCATGGCTTTAAGATTTAGACATGCTCTCCCCGGCTTTCCCTCCAAATACTGAACCGTCGGCCACCGATTACCTCAAGGCGGTGCTCACCGCGCGCGTCTATGACGTGGCCATCGAAACCGATCTGACCCCCGCGCGCGGCCTGAGCCAGCGCCTGCACAACAAGGTACTGCTCAAGCGCGAGGACCAGCAGCCGGTGTTCAGCTTTAAGCTGCGCGGGGCGTACAACAAGATGGCGCACCTGACGCCCGAACAGTTGCAAAAAGGCGTGATTTGCGCCTCGGCGGGCAACCACGCGCAGGGAGTAGCGATGAGCGCGCACAGACTGGGCGCGCGCGCCGTCATCGTGATGCCGGTGACAACCCCGGAGGTCAAGGTCGAGGCCGTCAAAATGCTGGGCGGCGAGGCGGTGCTAGCGGGCGAGAGTTACAGCGACGCCTATGACCACGCCGTCAAGCTACAGGCCGAGCAGGACCTGACCTTTATCCACCCGTTCGACGATCCGCTGGTCATCGCCGGCCAGGGCACCATCGCCATGGAGCTGCTGCGCCAGCACCAGGGGCCGCTGGATGCGGTGTTCGTCGCCATCGGCGGCGGCGGGCTGATCGCGGGCGTGGCCAGCTACATCAAGGCGGTGCGGCCGGAGATCAAGGTCATCGGCGTGCAGATGACCGATTCGGACGCCATGCTGCGCTCAGTGCGCGCGGGACAGCGCGTAACGCTGCCGGACGTGGGTCTGTTTGCCGATGGCACCGCCGTCAAGCAGGTGGGCGAAGAGACTTTCCGCATCGCGCGGGCGCTGGTAGACGATTACGTGGTGGTCGATACCGACGCGGTATGCGCCGCCATCAAGGACATTTTTGCCGACACGCGCACCATCGTCGAGCCATCGGGCGCGCTGGCGGTGGCGGCTGTCAAGCAATATGTAGCCGAGCACAAAACCAGGGGCGAGACCTATGCCGCCATTCTGTGCGGGGCGAACATCAATTTCGACCGGCTGCGGATGGTGGCCGAGCGCGCCGAAATCGGCGAGGAACGCGAGGCTCTGCTGGCCATCACCATCCCTGAAGAGCGCGGCAGTTTTCGCCATCTGTGTGAACTGGTCGGCGCGCTGCCCGGTGGCCCGCGCGCGGTTACCGAATTCAGCTACCGCATCAGCGATG
>JAIRQU010000061.1 GCA_031256305.1 Burkholderiaceae bacterium | reverse complement strand
AACATCAAGCTCCGGGTTAAGCCGCCGCCCCGTTGCGTCAAATGCGCGGCGATCAGGTCGCGCAGTTCGGGCGTAAGTTCCTGGGCGTGATCGGCCTGGAGCAGTTCGGCCAGGTACGGTCCGGCGTACCAGTCACTCGATGACATGTCCGGCAACGCGGACGCGGGCAGTTGCGGCAATACCGGCAGAGGTGGCGCGGGCGATTGCACCGGGCGATAGTTGTGCAGACGAATGTTGGTAAAGAAATCGACCCATTCATCCACTGTCGTTTGCCACGGCTTGAGCCAGCTCCAGTTCCGGCCCGTGAGCCGCTCTGGGAAAGCGCCGATATCGGGCGCGACAACCGGCCAGCCGCCTTGCAGGCAGGCGCTCAAGACGTAGCAATAGGTCTCCGGCCAAAGCGCGGGAACCCACGCCACGTCCTGTTGCAGCCATGTCAACAGATCCGGCAGATCGGCCTCGGCGTAGCGGCCATAGACCGCCAGACGCGCATGCGGCTGGGTCTTGAGCGCGCGGTAGCTGTGACCGATCAGATGAAATTCCACCGGCGCGCCGATTTTTCTGGCGGCCAGCGCCACGTCCTCCAGCACATCCGCGCCCTTGATGACACTCAATGCACCGATCACCGCGACTTTCAAGGGACGGTCCCCCTGTAGCCCAATGGGTTGCGGTTGGAGCAGCGGGGTTTGCGCATCAAGGTCGGGATGCGGCACCATGCGCAGCGGCGCGGCTGGCGCGTAGCGCAGCAGATGCGCCAGCGCGTCGCGTGAAGGCGCGATGACAAAGCGCGCGCGGTTAAGAAATCCGGCGTTTTCCTGCCGCCATTGCACGATGCTGGCATGGCCTGGCGCGGACAGTTGGTTCAGGCACGCGGCGCACTGGGCGTCACCCTGTTCGCCGCAATAGCGCTGATCCAGCCCCGTGAGCGTAATCTGCGGGCAGATGGTATAGTAATCGTGCGCGGTGAAGTCGTAACCCACGCCCAGCCGCCGCGCCAGTTGCGCGATGGCCGTGCCGTGCCCCAAACGATGGTGGTAATGTACGTGGCACACGCCGAAAGCGCGCAACGTGGCCAGCAGCGCCGCGTAATCATCGCCATATTCGTCGCGGCTGCCGGTTTCGCTGGGCAGATCACCGCCTGCTCCGATGGCAAAGCGCAGATCGAAGGCTTCATTTTCACCGGCCAGCCGCAGACTCACGCACTCGCCAGGCTCTGGCCGCAACACCAGAAAACGCGCCTTGTCGCGCAGCACCCCGGCCAGTTCAAACACATGCCGCTCGGTGCCGCCTTGGCGGTCGTGCAATACCGCCAGAATTACTGGCTTGCCGCCGTCGAGCACGCGCGCGGCATCAACCGCGTGGCGCGCCAGCCGCGCCGGGTCGGCCTGGATAAAGCGCAGCACCTCGCCCTCGTAATGCGGGTGCAGGCGGCGCAGCGTTTCCATCGCGGCGCGCTCGCGCGGCTTTTTATGCTCGCCAAAGCTCACGCCGCCGAAATGCCGGACAAAGGTGTCCAGCGCGTGCAGGTTGCGCCAGCCGGCTTGTTGCGCGCGGACGCAAAAATCGTTTTCCTCGCCATAGCCCTTGCCGAACTGCTCGGCGTCGAACAACCCCACCGCGTCCAGCGCGGCGCGCCGGATGTACAGGCAAAACCCCACGCCGGTCGGCACGTCGGCCACCTGCCCGGCGTTGACGCGCGCGAACAGCGCGTCCAGCCGCGCGGTGTCCCAGCCCGCGGGCAGCTCGTTGTCCTGACAAAAACGCGGGTAGCTGCAAATGGTGGCGTTGTTGGAAAACGGCGTAACGGTGGCGACCTTCTGGTCACTGTAGGCGGCAGCGCGCAGACGATCCAGCCAGCCGTCAGCGACCTCGGTATCGCTGTTGAGCAACAACACGTCGTGTTCCGGCACCAGCGCCATGCCGCGATTGACCGTGCCGACAAAGCCCAGGTTCTGCTCGTTTTCCAGCAGCGTGACGCGCGCATCGGCGACAGCGCCCTGACGCAGCCAGCTTTCAAGTTCAGGTTCGGGACTGGCGTCGTTGATGAGGATCAACCGCCAGGGCGTTTGGCACCGCGCGCGCAACACCGATTCGACGCAGCGCCGGGTGTCCGCCAGTCCGCGATAGACCGGCACGATTACATCCACCGGCTGGGCAGACGGCGTCAGCGGCTGCGCAACAGGCACGGCCTCGCCCGCCGGTTTGCCGGACAGTCTTTTGCCCAGCAGCCGCTCGACCCGAATCTTGGCGTGGACGATAGGGCGTGTGATGCGGAACATGATGGACGTTTCGATGTCGCGCACCAGTGCGCGCGCCTGGTCGCGCTCGCGGCTCAACTCGCGCGTGCGCGTGACCAGTTCCAGCCGTTGCTGGCGCAGTTGTTCGTTCTGGCCCTGGACATTGGCCAGGCTTTGGGTTGATTCTTGCAATTGCCCGGTTAATTGTGTCCGTTCGTGTTCAACCCGCTGGATGCGCGCCCGCATTTGTTCGGCCATCTGGGCGTTCTCATGTTCAAGTTGACCGATGCGCGCGCGCGTCAAACTGGCCAGCGCCAGATAATCGGCTGACATCGGCCAACTCAGTTCCACCGTCAACGCGCCGCCCGGCGCTTGGGCCAGCGCTAGCGGCGCAACCGGCAATTCAATCCACGGATCGCTGTCATACATCAGCAGGACAAAACCGCCGCCCTCGAAAACGGGCGGCGCGAATACCAGGTTCCGATACCGCGCGCCAGCCAGCGCCGCCACGTCACCGGGCGTCCAGCGCCAAATCGTCTGGCCGGCGCGATCCGTCAGCGCCAAGCCATGCAAATGGATAAAGCCGGGCCGGTCGGCCAGATCAAGCCGCAGGCCGCTCAAGGGCGCGCCGGACGCCGGCAAATCGAAACGGATGATCTGGCGCTCGCGCCCGATTTCGCCGCACGCGGTAAGTTTGCGCGCCTGGTCGTAACGCCCTTCTTCCCCCAGAAACAATTCGGCGGAAAACAGCGCGCGCGCGGGCAGCGAATCGGTTGACCGTATCGGCGCTTGATCGGCTGGCGCGGTCACGGCAGCGGGTCGCGCCTGTACGATGAACTGGTAGGTCAGCGCGTCGGGCAGCGCGAGCAGGTAACGCGCCACCGCGGAGGGCAGCGCGTCAAAGGCAACGCCAAATTCCGAATCCGGCAATTCGCACGCAATGGTCTCAATCGACTCGGCGCGCCAGCCGTTTTCAGCCAGAAAGCGCAACAGCGTGGCGCGGGTAAAAAAACGCACATGCGTGGCGTCCAGCAACCCTTCCTCGCGGTAACGGAACTCGCCGGCCATCAGCTCGGCGATCAGGCCGCAGTAGCCCGCGTTGGGCAGCGACAACAGCGCCGCGCCGCCGGGAGCCAGCAGATCGCGGCAGGCGCGCAGCACGCGCGGGGACTGGCGCACGTGTTCCAGCACATCGGCGCAGACGATTACGTCATACGCGCCGTGCTCGAAAATTTGCGTCAGATCGGCCTGATCCAGATCGGCCACGGCCACGCGCCGGTAATGCGCGCGCGCGCGATCAGCCTCGGCGGGATTGATGGTCAGCCCGTCAATGAAGGCCGGCTGGCCATCGCGTTGCGCCAGAAAGCGCCCAATCGCGCCGCTGCCGCAACCCAAATCAAGTACCCGCGCGCCTGGCCCGATGTGCGCGGTCAGCACCGACAGCGAGGTACGCTTGCCCCCGTCGATTTCGCGTTCATACACATGCGGCGATACGGACAACGGGGCTGCGCAAGACATAGAAAT
>JAIRQU010000059.1 GCA_031256305.1 Burkholderiaceae bacterium | reverse complement strand
GGCACCCGAAACGCTGGAAATGACCAGCCGCCTGATCGAAAAAAAGCTCAAGGATTTTGGCGTGGGCGTGCGCGTGGTGGCCGCCGCGCCGGGGCCGGTCATTACCCGCTATGAGATCGAGCCGGCCACCGGCGTCAAGGGCGCGCAGATCGTCAATCTGGCCAAGGACCTGGCGCGTTCGCTGTCGCTGGTGTCGATCCGCGTGATCGAAACCATACCGGGCAAGAACTACATGGCGCTGGAGCTGCCCAACGCGCGCCGGCAGATGATCCACCTGTCCGAAATCCTCGGCTCGCAGGTCTATAACAGCGCCAAGTCGCTGCTGACGGTGGGGCTGGGCAAGGACATCGTGGGCCACCCCGTGGTGGCCGACCTGGGCAAGATGCCGCACCTGCTGGTGGCGGGCACCACCGGATCAGGCAAGTCGGTGGGCATCAACGCGATGATTCTCAGTCTGCTCTACAAGGCCGAACCGCGCGACGTGCGCCTGCTCATGATCGACCCCAAGATGCTGGAGATGTCGGTTTATGAGGGCATCCCGCATTTGCTCGCGCCGGTGGTCACGGACATGAAGCAGGCGGCCAACGGCCTGTCGTGGTGTGTGGCCGAAATGGAGCGCCGCTACAAGCTCATGAGCAAGCTGGGCGTGCGCAATCTGTCGAGCTTCAACCAGAAGATCGAAGAAGCGTGCGCGCGCGGCCAGCGCATCGGCAACCCTTTCAGCCTGACGCCCGACGATCCCGAACCGCTGGAACGCCTGCGCTTCATCGTGGTGGTGATCGACGAGCTGGCCGACTTGATGATGGTGGTGGGCAAGAAGATCGAAGAACTCATCGCCCGGCTGGCGCAAAAGGCGCGCGCGGCGGGCATTCACCTGGTGCTGGCCACGCAGCGCCCGTCGGTGGATGTCATTACCGGTCTGATAAAGGCCAACATTCCCACGCGCATCGCGTTCCAGGTGTCCAGCAAGGTGGATTCGCGCACCATCCTCGACCAGATGGGCGCGGAAGCACTGCTGGGCATGGGCGACATGCTCTATCTGCCCAGTGGCGCGGGCCTGCCGCAGCGCGTGCATGGCGCTTTCGTCAGCGACGAAGAGGTACACCGCGTGGTGCAATACCTCAAGAGCCAGGGCCAGCCCAATTACATCGAAGGCGTGCTCGAAGGCGGCGTGATCGAGAACGGCGTTGACGGCGATGCGGAAGATGGCGAGGACGGCGAGGACGATCCGCTGTACGACCAGGCCGTGCAGATCGTGATTAAAGAGCGCAAGGCCAGTATTTCGCTGGTGCAGCGGCGTTTGTCGATTGGCTACAACAAGGCGGCCAACTTGCTCGAAGCCATGGAAAGAGCTGGGCTGGTCAGCGCCATGAGCGCGCGCGGCCAGCGCGAAATTCTGGCGCCCGCGCCGGCGCAGGAGTAAGGCATGAAAATTTCTTATTCTGGCGCGGTGGTGCGCCGGGTATTTACATTGATCGCGGGGAGCGCGGCTGGGTTGGCGTTAACGCTGGCGGCGCTGCCGTGCCGCGCCGACGGTCTGGACAGTCTGGCGCGCTTTTTGCGCGAGGCGCATTCAGGTCAGGCGCATTTCACGCAGGTGGTCACGCTGCCGCCCAAGCACGGCGCGGATGATGATGATGCGAAGGGCGGCACAGGCGGCCAGCCGCCGCGCCAGCGCACGCAAAGCGGCACGTTCGCCTTCAAGCGTCCGGGACAATTCCGGTTCGATTATCAGGCGCCGTTTGCCCAAACCATCGTCGCCGACGGCGCCACGCTGTGGCTCTACGATGCCGGCCTGAACCAGGTCACGGCCCAGCCGCAAGCGCAGGCGCTGGCCAGTACGCCCGCGGCGCTGATCGCTACCGCCGCTGATTTGAAGACACTGCAACGCGACTACGCGCTCAGTGACCAGGCCGGGCAGGGCGATGGCCTGCAATGGGTCCAGGCCGTGCCCAAGCCGCACAATGATGGTTCATCGAACCTGTTGCAAAGCGTGCGCGTGGGCTTGAAAATTGGCGTGGACGGCGCGCCGGCGCTGGCCGCGCTGGATATTCTCGACAGCCTGGGGCAGCGTTCCCGGATAACCTTCAGCGACTTTCAGATCAACGCAGCCATTGCGCCCTCCCGTTTCCAGTTTATTCCGCCGCCGGGAGCGGACGTGGTGCGGCAATGAGCAAGTCTTATGGCTGCCGGCTGCTGTTTTGTAACATGCTTGAAATTTTTACGCCGCGCCGATGCTATCGGCATTTTCCACTCCCAGCCCCAAGAAAGTGAGTTTCTCATGCAACGCCGCAATCTTCTGAAAACGTTTTCCCTGCTGGCCGCCAGCGCCGCGCTGATGGCGGCCCCGCTGGCCCGCGCCGATGGCGGCAAGGTCATCCGGGTCGGCACGGTGTCCGGCCCCGACGCGCAGGTCTGGCAAGTCGTGCAAAAGGTCGCCAAGGAAAAAGAGGGGCTGGATGTCAAGGTCATCGAATTCAGCGACTATGTGCAGCCCAACGCCGCGTTGGACGCGGGCGATCTGGACGCCAACAGCTTTCAGCACCAGCCGTACCTGGACAGTCAGATCAGGCAGCGCGGCTACAAGCTCGTGAGCGTGGGGCTGACCTACATCTCGCCGATGGGCGTGTATTCCCGCAAGTACAAGTCCCTGGGCGATTTGCCGCAAGGCGCGCGACTGGCGGTGCCCAACGATCCGTCCAACGAAAACCGCGCGCTGCTGCTGTTGCAGACACAAGGCGTTATCAAGCTCAAGCCGGGGGCGGGCACGGAAGACCATAACGCCACTATTCTGGACATCGCGGACAACCCCAAGCAGTTCAAAATTACCGAGCTTGACGCCGCGCAACTGCCGCGCGCGCTGGGTGACGTGGATGCCGCAGTCATCAATACCAATTACGCGCTGGCGGCCAGCCTGCAACCGACCAAGGATGCCAT
>JAIRQU010000280.1 GCA_031256305.1 Burkholderiaceae bacterium | reverse complement strand
GCGCGTTTGGGTGCTGGGCAAGGGCGGCATCGGCCCAGGTTCGGCTAAAGGGATAACGGGTTTTCCGCCGAAAAGACGGTCACGCATTTCCAGCGCCTGTAAACCATAATGGCGCGCCTTGTCCCATTGTTTGAGTTCGCCATAGCCACGCGCCAGAATATCATATATGGCAAATGTGTTTGCGCCGTGCGTTAACGCTCCTTGTCCGTAACGGATCGCCTCTTGCCAACGGTTGAGACGGCCACAATTGAACGCCGCATAAGTCCAGGCATCGGATATGTCTGGATGATCGTGGATGACTTGCAGACAAATGTCCAGCGCTTCCTGATAACACCCTTGAGTATAAAGTTCCAGCGCACGTTTTTGTTTTTGGATAAGATAGGACGGCACTAGCATTTTTGACCCATGTTGGATAGTATTTTACCCATGAATTTTATTCCTTCTCAATCATCCAAAATAAAAGCCTGAATCAGACGTTGATGCGTCTGATTCAAGCCAATCTATCAAAGCAAGCAGAACGCCCTGTGCTCCCCTGCGGATGGTTCTTTGTTTCATCGACTTCTCCTCATTTGATACTTCGATGAAAACCCGGAGGCAATTCCCTATACCCCACACCATGCGAGCATGCAAACCGCTTGTCTCTGGGCAGCACTGCGGGACACCAAGACAAGCCAGTATTACAACAGTACCTAACTTGCTGGTCTAACCAGCAGCATTTGTATGATTGCGCGGTTCCGTCTGGCTGTCAAGCGGCTGCCAAGCAGTTTGTAACAATTTATTGCTTCTGCGCCACTGTGTTCAAGCTGGGGAAATCAGTGCGTTTTCTGATTCAGAAGGCTGGCCTGGGCGCTCGCGCGCCAAAGATAGCCGCGCCCACGCGCACCAGCGTTGCGCCTTCGGCAATGGCCGCTTCCAAGTCGACGCTCATGCCCATCGACAGGGTATCCAGCGGCAGGCCGGCCTGGCGCAGCGCGTCCAGCAGTTGCCGGGCGCGCGCGTGGCAAGCGCGCATTTGCGCGGGCGGCGCGGGGTCAGGAATGGTCATGATGCCGCGCAGACGTAGCCCCGGCAATTTGCTGACAGCTTGCGCCAGCGCCAGCGCACCAGCGGGCGCGATGCCCGCTTTGCTGCTGCCGCCGTCAATGTTGACCTGGATGCAGATGTTGAGCGGCGGTTTGTCAGCAGGCCGCTGGGCCGACAGGCGCTGCGCGACTTTCAGGCGGTCAACGCTGTGCACCCAGTCGAAATGCTCGGCCACCGGGCGCGTCTTGTTGCTTTGCAGCGGGCCAATGCAATGCCATTGCAGCCCCGGCAAATCGGCCAGAGCGGTGATTTTGTCCACGCCTTCCTGCACGTAGTTTTCGCCAAAGGCGCGCTGGCCCGCGTCATACGCGGCGCGCACGGCGCTGGCGGGCTGGGTTTTGGCGACGGCCAGCAGCGTGATTTGGGCGGGCGCGCGCCCGGCTTGCGCGCAGGCCGCCGCGATGCGCGCATGTACCGTCTGCAAGTTGAGCGCGATCATTGCCATAATGGATAAAGCGTAACAAAATTTTGCGCTCCCCTTTCTTCCCCGCCCAGAAAGCCGCCGCCGTGGACATTACCCAATTGCTGGCCTTTACCGTCAAGAACAACGCCTCGGACCTGCACCTGTCGGCCGGGCTGCCGCCCATGATCCGCGTCAATGGCGACGTGCGGCGGCTGAACGTGGAGCCGCTCGATCACCAGCAGGTGTTCGCCATGCTCTACGACATCATGAACGACACGCAGCGCAAGGTTTACGAGGAAAACCTGGAGGTTGACTTTTCGTTCGAGATCGAGGGGCTGGCGCGTTTTCGCGTCAACGCCTACAACCAGAATCGCGGCGCGGCGGGCGCGCTGCGCACCATTCCCAGCAAGATTCTCTCGCTCGAACAGCTCAACGCGCCCAAAATCTTTGGCGAGCTGGCGCTCAAGCCGCGCGGGCTGGTGCTGGTGACGGGGCCGACCGGATCGGGCAAATCCACCACGCTGGCGGCCATGGTCAACCACCTCAACGAGAGCGAATACGCGCACGTGCTGACGGTGGAAGACCCCATCGAATTCGTGCACGAATCCAAAAAATGCCTGGTCAACCAGCGCGAGGTGGGGCCGCATACCCATTCATTCGCCAACGCGCTGCGCTCGGCCCTGCGCGAAGACCCGGACGCGATTCTGGTGGGCGAGCTGCGCGATCTGGAAACCATCCGCCTGGCCATGACCGCCGCCGAAACCGGACACCTGGTGTTCGGCACGCTGCACACCAGCAGCGCGGCCAAGACGGTGGACCGGATTATCGACGTGTTTCCCGGCGAGGAAAAGGAAATGATCCGCGCCATGCTCTCGGAATCGCTGGTGGCCGTGATCTCGCAGACGCTGTGCAAGCTCAAAGGCGGCGCGGGCCGCGTGGCCGCGCATGAGGTGATGATTGGCACCCCGGCCATCCGCAACCTGATCCGTGAATCGAAGGTGGCGCAGATGTATTCGGTGATTCAGACCAGCAACAACGCCGGGATGCAGACGCTTGACCAGAATCTGGCCGACCTGGTGCGCCGCAACGCCATCAACAATGCCGAGGCGCGCGGCAAGGCCAAAATTCCTGAAAACTTTCCGGGCTAAACGCGCCATCGCCCCCTGTCCATACCGTCGCGGGCCGGCGCGGCGCCACGGCGAAAACACAAGACCCCTCCCTCATGGAAAACGATCAAGCCAGCCAATTCATCACCGACCTGCTCAAGCTGCTGCTGGCGCGCAAGGGCAGCGATTTGTTCATCACCGCCGATTTTCCGCCCGCCATCAAGGTGGACGGCAAGACCACCCGCGTTTCGGCCACGCCCCTGAACGCGGCGCACACCGTGGCGCTGGTGCGCTCCGTCATGAACAGCAAGCAGGCCGCCGAGTTCGAGCAAACCAAGGAATGCAACTTTGCCATCGCCCCGGCGGGCACGGGGCGCTTCCGTTGCAATGCCTTTGTGCAACAAGGTAACGTGGGCATGGTGCTGCGCACCATTCCGCAACAGATTCCCACCATCGACGAACTGGGCCTGCCGCACATTCTCAAGGACATCGCCATGACCCAGCGCGGCCTGGCGGTGGTGGTGGGCGGCACCGGCACTGGCAAATCCACCACGCTGGCGGCCATGATCGACTGGCGCAACACGAACTCCCAGGGCCACATCATTTCGGTGGAGGATCCCATCGAATTCGTGCATCCGCACAAGAACTGCATCATTACCCAGCGCGAAGTCGGCATCGACACCGACAGTTGGGAAGTGGCCCTGAAAAACATGCTGCGCCAGGCGCCGGACGTGATCGTGATGGGCGAAATCCGCGACCGCGAGACGATGGAACACGCCGTTGCCTTTGCCGAAACCGGGCACCTGTGCCTGGCCACGCTGCACGCCAACAATGCCAATCAGGCGCTCGATCGCGTCATCAATTTCTTTCCCGACGAGCGGCGCGCGCAGGTGCTGATGGATTTGTCGATGAATTTGCGCGCTTTCGTCTCGCAACGTTTGATCCCCCTGCAAAGCGCGCGGGGCCGCGTGGCAGCCGTGGAAGTCATGATTAATTCGCCGCGCATCAGCGACTACATTTTCAAGGGCGAAATCGGCCCCATCCGGGACGTGATGAAGAAAAGCACCGAGACCGGCATGCAAACGTTCGACCAGCACCTGTATGCGCTGTTCGAGGGCGGCTTCATCAGCTACGAAAACGCGCTGCGCAACGCCGATTCAGCCAACGATTTGCGGCTGGACATCAAGCTCAACAGCAAGCGCGCCCGCCAGGCCGATCTGGCCAAAGGCACCGAACATCTCCAGATCGTCTGACCCATGCCCGCACCCATACCCGCATCCGCCGCCGCCATGGCCCCCCTGCGCCTGTCCGGGCTGGAACCGCTGGTTATCGGCGACGGGCATTTGTTCGTCAACGTGGGCGAGCGCACCAACGTCACCGGCTCCAAGGCGTTCGCGCGCATGATTCTGGCCGGGCAATACGAGCAGGCCCTGGCGATGGCGCGCCAGCAGGTAGAAAACGGCGCGCAGATCATCGACGTGAACATGGACGAGGCCATGCTCGACGGCAAGGCGGCGATGACGCGGTTTTTGAACCTGATCGCCGCCGAGCCGGACATTGCCCGCGTGCCGGTGATGATCGACTCGTCCAAGTGGGACGTGATTGAGGCCGGCCTGCGCTGCGTGCAGGGCAAGAGCATCGTCAACTCCATCTCGCTCAAGGAAGGGCCGGATGCCTTTGTGCGCCAGGCCCGGCTGGTGCGCCGCTACGGCGCGGCGGCGGTAGTCATGGCCTTCGACGAGCAGGGCCAGGCCGACACCTTCGCGCGCAAGACCGCCATCTGTGAGCGCGCCTACCGCATCCTGATCGACCAGGCCGGTTTTGCGCCCGATGACATCATCTTCGAC
>JAIRQU010000237.1 GCA_031256305.1 Burkholderiaceae bacterium | reverse complement strand
TGCTTCTTCGTCCGATAGCCCTTTGAGGCTGACCTTGATATGCGCGGTAAAGCCCTCAATGGCCTCGGTGCCAATCCCCAGCACGCCGGCCATGCCCGCCGCGCCCGCGCGCATGGCGTTGAACTGGTCGGCCAGGCCCTGTTGCACGGCGGGGTCGAGTTCGCCGTGCTTGGTCTTGTTGCTGGCAAACCAGCCGCCCTTGTAAAACTGGTAGGACTGCCCCTCAAAGCCAGTCTGGCCGCCAAAGTCGCCCTCAACGCCGCTGTCGGCCAGCTTGTGCCCGAACGCGGCGTTGACCACGCCACCGATCAGCCCGCCAACGGCCGCGCCGATGGCCGTGCCGATGACCGGGAAAATGCTGCCCACGACTGCGCCTATGGCCGTACCGGCGACCACGGCGGTGTTGGAGTCGTTGCCGATGGCCGAGGAGCCGTTGGAGAAGAGCGAAACGGCCACGTACCCGAAGGGCGCGCCGCCCAGGGCCGACCCCACCGACGAGAGCGTGGCCGCCGCCGATCCCGCGGCCGGGGTCGCATCGGCGGCCAGGCCAATGGATGCGTTGAGTGCCTCCTGATAAGAGCCGCCATAGAACCCAAGGTCGGATGCAAGGCCAGCGAACTCGCCGCCATAGCCAAAATTGCCGGCCAGCGAGCCAATGGAGTTGACCAGGCCGCCGGTGCCGCTGGCCATCGTGTAGATGGAGCTGGCGTTGTTGCCCAAGCCCAGCAGGTTGCCTATGCCGCCGGCGCCACCGCTGCTACCGCCGCCGCCCAGAAAGCTCCCCACCACGCCGCTAAGCAACCCGCCCACCGGTTGCACGATCATGCTGATGACCGGGCGCAGCACCAGGTTATTAAACATGCCCTTGAGCGTGTCCCGGAAATTCTTGGCAAAACTCTTACCGCTATCGAATGCGCCCATGAAGGCGTCAGTCAGGCCTTGGTTTATCTGGTCGGCGGCTTTGGTGACTTCTTCCGTGTAAGCCTTGCTGACGGCGGCGGCGGCCTCTATATCCCTGGTCTCATTGAGCTTGCGCACTGTGTCGTCATAGGCAGCTTGTGTGATTTTTTTGTTCTTGAGGTCATCGGTGAGCTTGTTGATCTGCCTGGTGTATTCAAGCTCGACTTTTTTGAGTGCGACGATCTTGGCGCGCTGCTCTGAACTGACACCCGTCAGTGCAATGCTCTGTTGATCAAGCACAAGCTGCTCGCGCGCCGCCGCTATTTGTTTGTCCAGCGTGTCACCCCAAGCTTGCGCGTTGAGCGCCTGCATCTTGTCGATACGTTCCTGCTCCGCGCCGATCATGTCCTGAGTAACAGCGACCAATTGGCCGCCTAGCTTTATCTGCTGGCCCGTCGCCAATGCCTCCTGCATCCTGGCCAGCGTGCTTTGCTCAATGGCGGTCTTGTCTTTGCCGTGGTTGTCGATCTGTATCTGCAAGTCCGTGTTGCCTAGGCGCATGGATTCGAGCCAGTTGTCGGCGGCTTGCTTGGCTCTTTGCCGGGCGGCGTTCGCATCCTCGATAGCTTTTTTTGACTGTTCCTGCGCGACCGTCTCTTCCAGTACCGCCTGCCGCTGTTCGAGATACTGGCGCGTTTGCGCCGTCAATGCCTTGCCCTGCGAATCCAGCCCCTTTGCAAGCCTGTCCTTGACCAACACCAGCTCGCCCTGCTTGGCCGTGTACTTCTCTATCTCCCCGCCATTGGCAAGCAGTTGCTCATACTCGGCCTTGAGCCGGGTCAGGTAGTCTTGGTCTTGACGCAGCGCGCCGGCTTCGGGGTTGGTTGCACCAGTGGCGGCTGTTTTGGGGTCTTTGTATTTTTCGCGGATGGCGGCGATGCGTTCGCGCAGCCCCCGCTCGGTTTCCAGCCCTTTGGCGATTAGCGCGGCGCCTTCGACCTCGGCCTTGCGTATCTCTTCGTCGCGCTTGACCGCGCGGCTTTTGTATTGCGCGCCTTCCTGATCCCACCGGGCTTTGGCCTCTGCTAGGCGCGCACTCTCGGCCTGAGCGGCGGCGCCTTGCGCTTCAAGGGTTGTGGTCTTGATTAAAGCAGCCTGCTGCTTGAGCAGGGCCTGCAATTGCGCGTCGCTTCTTTCCTTCTCCCTGGAATTGAGCCAGCCCGCCAATCCGCCGCGCCCGGCATTCTGGGCCAGCTCGGCGTTGTAGGGGGCGGCCTTGGCAATCTGCTGTTGCACCTCTTGCAACTGCTGCATCGGGGTCTTGGCGCGCCCGATGCCCAGCATCGCGTCCCATGCCTGCTTGGCCACGCCCGTAATGCTGTTCCAGGCGCGCTCCAGGGCGCCCAAATGCGCAACGATCTCATCCTTGCGCCGCCCCATCTCGCTGATGTAGGTACGCTGGGCCAGCGCGGCCGCTTCTTCCGTGCGGCCCTGTTGTTCCAGCGCCTTGATTTGCTCATAGACCGAGGCGGTTAAATAGTGATATTGCTCGTTGAGCTTGACGCTGGCTTCCAGCGGGGCCTTGGCAAGCTCGGACAGATGGCCCACCGTCTGCTGCACGGGGGCGCCCACGGTGCGCTCCAGCCCCAGCGCCACTTGCGTGAACGCTTGCAGGTTTTCGCCAGCAACCCGGCCGCTGCCGGCCATTTGCGCCAGCGCCGCCGCCGCCGCGCCCTGGGTTCCGGCCGTCTGGCTGATGGCGTGCGCCATGCCGGCCAATTGACTGACGGTGGTGCCGGCGGCGTTGCCGCTCATCACGATAGCCTGGGTGTACGCCTGCGCCTCGCGCGCGCCGTTTATGTAGGCCTTGGCGAGCAGCGCCACCGCGCCCACGGCGCCGCTGATGGCCAGACCCGCGCCGGTGACCAGCGGGGCCAATTGGCGCAGCCGCGGAATGACGCCGGCCGACAGGCTGCCGGTCACGCCGCGCAGGTTGTTGACCGTGCGCATCAGGGCTATGGCCTGCCCGGCCAAGGCGTCGCTGGCGGTTTGGCTGGCGCTGCCCAGCGCTTGCGCGGCCTGGCTTGCCGCGCGTGCGCCGCCGCCCAGTGCCTGCGCGGCGGTGTTAGTCGATTGCAGCGCGCTGGCGACCGCCGTACCGCTGGACTGCGCCTGCGCGGCAAACGCGGCCTGCGCTTGCGCGGCGCTCTGCATCTGCGCGGTAAATTGCGCCGTATCCGCGCGCAGCTCGACGGCAACTTTGAGATCGCCGCTCATATCAACCGTCCTGCTGGTTGCGCAGCGCGCGCGCCTCGTTCTCCAGCACGCGCACATGCCCGAACACGGCGCGTCGCTTGGCCTTCTTGACGCCCAGCAGGTTCATCGTGGCCAGCAGACTGGCGTGATCGATGCCCTCGTACCAGATGCCGCCCAGTCCCGCGACGATGCGCCACTGGTTCCAGGTGCTCACAAAGCATTCCCAGGCGGGCCATAGCGCGGGGGGCAGTTCGTAGCGATCGGGTTCGGGATCGGCTGGCTCCGCGCCGCCGTCCGCCGCCGCGCGCGCGGCAACCGGATCGGCGCCCAGCCGCGCCCACTGCGCGCGCAACTGGGCGTCTTCCGGCTCGGCGCTCTGGCGCGCACACCGGCCGTTCAGGAGCCAGTGCCGGACGGCGCCGCGGAGTTTTTTTCAATTTCCCGCGCATCAAGGGCCGCCTGCTGCGCCTCGGTGTAGCCGCGTACCAGGGCGGCCTCCAAGCCGTCCCAGTCCTCGCACATTTGTGCCAACATGCCCGCCGAGTACGGGATCGGCTGGCCGGTGGCCCTGTCGCGGAAGTCCCAGTCCAGCAGGGTCTCGGCCAGGAACTCGGCGTCGGTGATTGGTTCGGCGTCCAGGTCGGCCTGGATTTCGGTGCGCTCGCGCGCGGTAAAGCGCGCGGCGTCTTCGTCGAGCTGCTTACGGATGCCCGCGCGCACGTCGGGCGTCAGGCGGCTGGAGCGGATGCGCCGGTCCAGCGCCCGGCGCTCGCTGGTCTTCAGACGCCGGTAACGCGCGCGCCCCTCAACAGTCTCGGCCTGGCCGCCGTCGCCGATCAGGCGGTAGGCCACGGGCGCCCAGAAGGCGGCGGATGCGAGTATGACGGTCATGGCGGATGTCCTCCGGTTCAGACCGTGATGGCCCATTCGTCATTGCCCGCGTCACTGGGGATCAGGCGCAGCGGCACGGCGATCATCTGGATGCCGTCCTGGTCGTTGAACGTGGGCTTGCCGATTTGCGCCAGCGGCGCGGTAATCGACACGGTGTTGGCGGACGCCTGGCCGTGGC
>JAIRQU010000130.1 GCA_031256305.1 Burkholderiaceae bacterium | reverse complement strand
GCCACGTAAACACGGGTTTGGGCGGTAATGGAAGATGGTGCGACCGGCGCTTGTCCGCCCGGTTGCAGGCGGGTGTGCGAGACGCGCCCCACATGCCAGAGCTGCGCGGCGATTGCGCCGCCTTGTTGATGCACGGCGCGGGTGATGGGTTTCCAGCCTTCGATCTGCCCGGTGCTCCACAGCCCCGGCACGTCGGAATAACCCACGCCCTGCGCGCTGATGGCCACGCCCTCGCTAACGATCAGACCCGCGCCGGTGGTCGGGTTGGCGCGCTGGGCGTAATAGGTTGCCATCAATGCGTTGGGCAGATTGCCCCGCGCGCGGTTGCGCGTGACCGGGGCCATGACGATGCGGCTCTTGAGGTTGAGCGCGCCGACTTGCAGGGGATCAAAAAGGGTAGGCATGACGGGCAATGAAGAAGTGGAAAAGTAAAAAAGAGGGCGGCTGCGCGCGCGTGATATACATACCCATAGACGCGCAGCGCCGCCCTCTCATCCATCATCTCGGATGATGGAGTGCTTTTTGAGAATTAGAGCAGGCCCTCGGCCTGCATGGCCTTTTGCACCGCCGGGCGGGCGGCCACGCGCGCGCGCAGGGCGCTCAGGTTGGCCAGCGCCGCAATATCCAGACCGATGCGCGCGGTCCAGTTGGTCACGTTGAACAGGTAGGCGTCGGCCACGGTGAACTGCTCGCCCATCAGGTAGTTCTTGCCCTTGAGTTCGCCATCGATCCATTTCAGGCGGCCCAGCAGGCGATCCTTGGTGGCGGACTTGATGTCATCGGGCGTGGCCGGATTGAACAGCGGGCCGAAGTTCTTGTGCAACTCGGTGCCAATAAAGGTCAGCCATTCCTGCATGTGGTAGCGCGCCAGCGTGCCGTTGGCTGGCGCCAGATTTTTTTGCGGCGCCTGGTCGGCAATGTATTGCACGATGGCCGCACCTTCGCGCAACCGGTCGCCGTCGGCCAGTTGCAGCACGGGCACATAACCCAGCGGGTTGACGGCGTAGAAGTCGGCGCCGTCTTCGAGCTTGTGGGTCTTGAGGTTGGCCTGCACAAGGGTGTAGGGCAGGCCCGACTCTTCAAGCGCGATGTGCGGCGAGAGCGAGCAGGAACCGGGGGAATAGTAAAGTTTGAGGCTCATGGTAATCAGCGCCGCAATGACGGCGCATAAGGTTGATAAGGATATTCAGCGTAACAGAAACAGTAACGCTTTGCCGCCGAGCACAACCGATGCCTGCACCGCTGGACAGGACATGGCGCGCCCAACTGCGCGGCCCACGCTCCAATCCTGACTACCGGCGCAATTGAATGCGGATGCCAGCGCGTTAGCGCGCTTGGCTGCCAAAGGCTCCGCTCCTAGACTATTTATCCACGGCCACGGCGGCAAGCGATGTTGCCGCCGCGCGCGCATGAACAAATCACGGCAACGATCAGGCCGCCTTGGGGGCCGGATCACTCGCGCCGGGCTTTTTGTCGCTGGCGTCCATGGTGACTTCGCCGGAAATCTGGCCGCCTTCTTCGATCACGATCTTGCCGTAGCGGATCTTGCCGGAAACCTTGCCAGAGGCAAAGATCACCAGCTTTTGCCGCGCCGTCAGGTTGCCGTTGAACGCGCCGCGCACTTCGGCAATATCAATTTCCGCCGAGCCTTTGTAGGCGCCCGGCTCGGCAATCTGGAGCACGCGCGAATTGACCGTGGCTTCCACCGTGCCTTCAATCACCAGCGTGTCGCAGTCGGCAATCTCCACGCCCTTGAGTTTGATGTTGGGGCCGACGATAAGCTTGGCGCTGTTGTTGTTGGATGACGAGGCAGACGACCCCATGGGATCGACCGAGGACGAGGGAATCCCCAGTGATTGCGCGCTGACCGGGTTAGGTGTGGGCGCGGGCGCCGCAGCCGGCGGAACGGGGTGGGATGCGGTGGTAAACGGCCCGTTGTTTGAGGGACGCGGAGGTGATGTCAGAGGCTGATCGCTATCGCGTTTGCCAAAGAAAGGTCCTTGCAATGCCATGAAAATACTCCTACTGGGTTGCGGATTGAAATAAAGGCCAAGGATTATTGACCGGGGAACATCGTAACGGCAAATGGGACACCCTGTATTACTAATCGTAACAGCGCCGCTTTTTCAGTCCGCCGTTAGGCGGGCGTGCCATGGAGCGTGCCATGTCCGCGCGGCGCGAATGGGCGCGGCGGAAAATCGGGCGATGGAGCAAGTAAACGCATGGTGCCGGGCCATGCGTCAAACGCCCAGCCGCTGGCACAACGCCAGTACCGGCGCGGCCTGGTTGAGCGTGTAGAAGTGCAGCCCCGGCGCGCCGCCTTCAAGCAAACGCCGGCACAGCGCGGCCACCACGTCCAGGCCGAAAGACTGGATGGACGGCGCATCGTCTTGCAGCGCTTGCAGCCGCAGGCGCAGCCAGCGCGGAATTTCGGCGCCGCAGGCGTCTGAAAAGCGCAGCAATTGCACGGCGTTGGTGATCGGCATGATGCCCGGCGCGATAGGCGCTTGCACGCCTAGCGCGCGCGCATCCTCGACAAAGCGGAAATAGGCGTCGGCGTTGAAGAAGTATTGCGTGATGACTGAATCGGCCCCGGCGCGCACCTTGTCCGCGAAAGCGCGCAAATCCTCTTGCGGGCCGCGCGCCTGCGGGTGCATTTCGGGGTAGCCCGCCACCTCGATGTGAAAGTGCCGCCCGGTTTCGGCGCGGATGAAGGCGACCAGCTCGCTGGCGTATTGGAACTCCCCGCCCAGCCCGTAGCCGCTGGGCAGATCGCCGCGCAGCGCCACCAAATGCCGCACGCCCATGCCGCGCAGCGCGGCCAGATGCGCGCGTATCGCCGCGCGCGTGGCGCCGATGCAGGAAATATGGCTGGCCGCGGCCATGCCTTCGGCCTGAATCTCGCGTACCGTGTCGAAGGTGCCCGCCTGCGTCGAGCCGCCCGCGCCGTAAGTCACCGAGCAGAACTGCGGCCCCGCGGCATACAGGCGCGCGCGCGCGGCACGCAGTTTTTGCGCGCCTTCGGGCGACTTGGGCGGAAAGAATTCAAAGCTGATGGGAACGGGCAGCGCCATCGTGCGTCCTCCAGACGTTGAGCCGGTCAATAGCGGTACGCATCCGTCTTGTACGGCCCGTTCTTGTCCACGCCGATGTAGGCGGCCTGCGCGTCGGTCAGCCCGGTCAATTGCGCGCCCAGCTTAGTCAATTGCAACCGCGCGACCTTTTCATCCAGATGCTTGGGCAGCACATAGACTTTGCCGGATTGGTACTCTTGGCGGCGCGTGAACAATTCGATCTGCGCCAGCGTCTGGTTGGCAAACGATGAGGACATGACGTAACTCGGATGTCCGGTGGCGCAGCCCAGATTAACCAAGCGCCCCTTGGCCAGCAGAATGATGCGCTTGCCATCGGGAAAGATCACGTGATCGACCTGCGGCTTGATTTCTTCCCACTGGCACTGGGCTTCGAGCGTGGCCACGTCGATCTCGTTGTCGAAGTGGCCGATGTTGCAGACAATGGCCTGATCCTTCATGCGCGCCATGTGCGCGTAGGTGATGATGTCACGGTTGCCGGTGCAGGTCACGAAAATATCGGCCTGCTCGCACGCCTGCTCCATCGTTACCACGCGAAAGCCCTCCATCGCCGCTTGCAGCGCGCCGATGGGGTCGATCTCCGTGACCCACACTTGCGCCGAGAGCGCGCGCAGCGCCTGCGCGCTGCCCTTGCCCACGTCGCCATAGCCGCACACCAGCGCCACCTTGCCGGCCACCATCACGTCGGTGGCGCGCTTGATGCCATCGACCAGCGATTCGCGGCAGCCGTAGAGGTTGTCGAACTTGCTCTTGGTCACCGAATCGTTGACGTTGATGGCGCGAAACAGCAGCGCGCCCCTGGCCGCCATTTCATTGAGGCGGTGCACGCCGGTGGTGGTCTCCTCGGTCACGCCGATGATTTGCGCGGCCTTGCGCGAATACCACGCCGGGTCCCGCGCCAGATGCGCCTTGATCGCCGCGTACAGCGCGCGCGCTTCCTCGCTCGCGGGGTGATCGAGCACGCTGGCGTCCTGCTCGGCTTTTTTGCCCAGGTGCATCAGCAGCGTGGCGTCGCCGCCGTCGTCCAAAATCATGTTCGGCCCTTCATCGGCGCTGCCCTGCGGCCCGAATTCGAAGATGCGGTGCGTGTAGTCCCAATACTCGGCCAGCGATTCGTCCTTGACCGCAAACACCGGCGTGCCGCCCGCGGCAATCGCGGCGGCGGCGTGATCCTGCGTCGAAAAGATATTGCACGACGCCCAGCGCACCCGCGCGCCCAGCGCCTGCAAAGTCTCGATCAGCACGGCGGTCTGAATCGTCATGTGCAGCGACCCGGCAATGCGCGCGCCCTTGAGCGGCTGGCTGGCGGCAAACTCCGCGCGGATCGCCATCAGGCCGGGCATCTCGGTCTCGGCAATGCGGATTTCCTTGCGGCCCCAATCGGCCAGCGTAAGGTCGGCCACCACGTGTTCGGCGGCCACGGACGGAGGTATCGGTGCGTTCATGGTGCAATGCTCCAAAAGTCGAGCCGTGCGCGCGCAAGCGTGCCCACCACGCCAGCCCCGCAAGCGGCCACTGAGCGTCGTTGCAAAAAATGAAAATCCGAGCCTCGCGCCAGCCGCCAGAACACGCGATGAAGATCGCGCTGGGACAAGGCGCTGCAACGCTCCTCGGAAGAGGCAATGATTGTACAAAAGCAAGAGCCGGGAGGACGTACCGTGCCCGGCTCTTCATTTGGTGCATCTAGCTTTTGCAAGCATCCGCTTGTTAACGGCTAGAGCGCATTTCCCAATCGTTAGACTGTGCAGCTATTGTACTCTCGATTGAAAGATGCGCTCTGGCCGGAACTACATAAACCCCATTCAAACTGAGTCTTCAATTCAATTAGGTTCTGTAGGTTTTTGGAGTACGGATGGTCGCCTCCTTACCATATGAGAGCGCGGGGAGAAACGGTACATGTGGATTCCTCCCTCAGCAGTTGAACATAGATAGCAGCATACCATCTCTTTGGGGTTTATGTACAAAATATAACATGAGCACCAAAAAATGTTGCATTTTTGTAACATTGCTGCATGCCACCTATCGGTTTTGTCAAAACCGACAGCTACTCGCGGTAAGGATATCTCCCTCTGGGTCTATCGCGCGTGCGCGACGCGGACGCGTGTGACACACACTCTTTTTAATTTTACCGACTACGCGCAATTTCAAATTATGCACGATGTGTATAAGATTGCATGATGGACTACCGACTCGCACTTGATTTAGGCAGCACATCTTTAGGTTGGGCTTTGTTTTTGTTGGGGCACAATGCCGACGAAAAACCGGAACCCGTAGCCCTCATCAAAGCCGGTGTGCGCATCTTCAACGACGGGCGCAATCCCAAGGATGGTTCGTCGCTTGCTGTGACACGTCGCGCTGCGCGGACGATGCGCCGCCGGCGTGATCGGTTGCTCAAACGTAAATCGGGCATAATGCGTTTGCTGATTATACACGGCTTCTTCCCTGCCGATGAGGCCGCGCGCAAGGCGCTCGAACGGCTCGACCCCTATGCCTTGCGCGCCAAGGGGCTGGATCAGGCGCTCACGCCTGGGGAGTTTGCCCGCGCCGTGTTCCACATCAACCAGCGGCGCGGCTTCAAAAGCAATCGCAAGACCGACAAGAAAGACGACGACAGTGGCGCGCTCAAGGCGGCCATCAAGCAACTGCACGCCGCCATCGATCCGCAAGGACGCGACGGCAAGCCGCGTACCGTGGGCGAATGGCTGTGCCGCCGCAATCAGGCGGGCGCCACGGTACGCGCGCGCTACCGGCAAGAACGCGTGGCGACGGATGAAGGCAAATCCCGCATCGACAAAAGCTACGACCTGTATATCGACCGCGCCGCCATTGAAGCCGAGTTCGATGCCCTCTGGACCAAGCAGGCCGCACTCAACCCGGCGCAGTTCAACGAAACGGCCCGCGAGGAACTCAAGTGCTGCCTGCTGTACCAGCGCCCGCTCAAACCCGTCAAGCCAGGGCGCTGCACCTTGCTGCCCGATAAACCCCGCGCCCCGCTGGCGCTGCCCAGCCAGCAGCGTTTCCGCATCTATCAGGAACTCAACCATCTGCATATTCTGGGCGCGGGTTTGCGGGAACAGAGCTTAACGCTGGCGCAGCGTGACAAGTTGGCCGCCGAACTGGACAGCAAGAACAAACTGAGCTTCACCCGGATTTGCACGTTGTTGCACTTGCCGGGCACGACGCAATTCAATCTTCAGGATGTCAAGCGTCAGGACATCAAGGGCAACGCCACTGGCGCGATCCTGTCCAAGCCAGAGTTCTTCGGTGTGGCGTGGGAACAGTTCGATCAGGCCCGGCAAGACGACATCGTGAGGCACCTGCTGACCGAAGAGAATGAAGAGCGCTTGGTGCGGTGGCTGCAAGACCAGACTGGCGTGGATGAAGCCCGCGCCGAAGCGCTAGCCAATGCCAGCTTGCCCGAAGGCTATGGCAGCCTGAGCGCTGAGGCGCTGGCGCGCATTTTGCCGTGCCTGCAAGAGCCTGATGAACAAGGCCAATTGCGCACATACGACAAGGCGGTGCAGGCGGCAAGTTTCGCGCACCACAGTGACTTGGGCTTTGAGTTTGAACCTGACAGCGAGGAGGTGGAACGGGTGGGTGAGCGGGTCATTGAGTCCACGGGTGAAGTCAAACCTGTCTATGCCTTCAAACAGTTGCCCTACTACGGTCGTGCATTACGCCGTCACGTAGCCTTCCCCAAAGAAAATCCGCGCAATGACGAGGAACGCTACGGCAAGATCGCCAATCCCACGGTACACATTGGCCTGAACCAGGTACGCGTGGTGGTCAACGCGCTCATCAAGCGCTATGGCCGTCCGACGGAAATTATTGTTGAGGTGGCGCGCGAACTCAAGCAGAACAAGGAGCAGCGCGAGGAAACACAGAGAAGGCAGGCAGCCAATCAAAAGCGTAACGAACGCCTGCGCCAGGAAGCCTCCGCCATCTTGCAATGCAGCCCGGAGCGCGTGCACCGCTCGGATATCGAAAAACTGATCCTGTGGGAAGAACTCAGCGCCAATGTGGCCGAGCGCCGCTGCCCCTACAGCGGCGTACA
>JAIRQU010000110.1 GCA_031256305.1 Burkholderiaceae bacterium | reverse complement strand
AATCGGCAAAAATTTCCGGCTCGGTCATATAAGTCAAGTAAACAGTCTGGTTTCTTATTACTGGATTACTGAATCAGCGCGTCATAGGCCGCCTGGTCGAGCAGACCGTCCAGTTGCGCCGGGTCGGTCAACTTGAGCTTGAAGAACCACCCCTTGCCCTGCGGATCGCTGTTGGCCAACTGCGGATCGGCGCGCAGGTCTTCATTGACGGCGGTCACCTCGCCGCTGACGGGCATGTACACGTCGGAGGCGGCCTTGACCGATTCCACCGCGCCCGCGACATCTTTTTGCGCATAGGCCTTGCCGACTTCGGGCAGATCGACATAGACCAGATCGCCCAGCGCGTCTTGCGCGTGGGCCGTGATGCCGACGGTGGCAATGCCGTCTTGGACCGCGATCCATTCGTGGTCGGGGGTGAACTTCAGGGTCATGGAGAACTCCGTTTCTCGGTGTGTCAAACCGCATATGCTAAATGGTTGCGCTTGCGAATTTCCGGGCGCGGCGATGGTCATTCCGGCGGGGCCTTGTTTCCGCGCGTCACCGGCGTGGCCTTTTCTGATAAGCAGCGCGTTTATCCGCTTTCCGCGAAAAGGTTATCCATAATCAGTGACCAAGTTAGTTATGGGAGAAGCCCACATGAATGAAGCTCTGTCCTATGTTCATCCCAGTCCCGCCAGCGCCTGGGACACTTATCTTTCGCAAGTTGATCGCGTCGCGCCCTATCTTGGGCCGCTGGCGCGCTGGGTGGAAACGCTCAAGCGCCCCAAGCGCGCGCTGATCGTGGACGTGCCCATCGAGATGGACGACGGTTCCATCGCCCACTTCGAGGGCTACCGCGTGCAGCACAGCCTTTCGCGCGGACCCGGCAAGGGCGGCGTGCGCTTTCACCCCAACGTAACGCTGGAAGAAGTCATGGCGCTGGCGGCCTGGATGACCGTCAAGTGCGCCGCCGTCAACCTGCCCTTCGGCGGTGCCAAGGGCGGCATCCGGCTTGATCCCAAGAAACTCTCGATCAAGGAACTGGAGCGCGTCACGCGCCGCTACACCAGCGAGATTGGCCTGGTCATCGGCCCGCACAGCGACATTCTTGCGCCGGACGTCAACACCAATCCCCAGATCATGGCCTGGATCATGGACACCTACTCGATGAACACCGGCAGCACGGCCACCGGCGTGGTCACGGGCAAGCCGGTCTATTTGGGCGGTTCGCTGGGCCGCGTCAAGGCTACCGGGCGCGGGGTATTCGCCTGCGGGCGCGAAGCGGCGCGCCGCCTGGGGCTGAACCTGCAAGGCGCGCGCGTGGCGGTGCAGGGTTTTGGCAACGTGGGATCGGTGGCGGCGGAACTGTTTGCTCAGCATGGCGCCAGCATCGTTGCCGTGCAGGATCACACTGGCACCATCCACAATCCCAAGGGGCTGGACATGCCCAAATTGCTCGAATACGTGCAAACCAGCGCCGAACACGGCGTGGCCGGCTTCGCGCAGGCCGAGCGCATGGCCGACGAGGACTTCTGGGGCGTGGCCTGCGACATTCTGGTGCCTGCCGCGCTGGAAGGACAGGTCACTGCGGCGCGCGCGCAAAAAATCCGGGCGCGCCTGGTGCTCGAAGGCGCCAACGGCCCCACTGTGCCCGAAGCCGACGATGTGCTCCAAGAACGCGGCGTGCTGGTGGTGCCCGACGTGATCTGCAACGCTGGCGGCGTGACGGTGAGCTATTTTGAATGGGTGCAGGATTTCTCGTCCTTCTTCTGGACCGAGGACGAAATCAACCAGCGCCTGGAACAGATCATGATGAACGCGCTGTCTCAAATCTGGAACAAAGCCGATCAGCACAAGATCACGCTGCGTACCGCTACCTATGCGGTGTCTTGCGAACGCATCCTGACGGCGCGCCAAGCGCGCGGGCTGTATCCCTGAAAACCCAGTCCAACAACCCGCGCGCAGCGAAGCTGCCAAAGGGATACCCCTGGCCGTTCTGGCTGATTTGGCATACCTGTTGCCTCATTTCGATGGATACAAGGTAACAGGTAGGTAACAGGTCAGCTTTGCCCTTGCCGTAAAGTCCGGTCCATGAATAGCCCTTCTGTTTCTTCTGCCGTTTCCGCATCTTCGGCCAACCCCTTGCTCGACTTTTCCGGCCTGCCGCGCTTTGACCAAATCCGGCCTGAGCACATCGCGCCCGCCATTGACGCGCTGCTGGCCGATGCCGAAGCGGCGCTGCAAGCAGTGACGCAGCCGGATTTTCCCGCACAGTGGCAGGCCATCAGCGGCACACTGAATGTGGCCACCGAACGCCTGTCGCGCGCTTGGGGCGCGGCCGGGCATTTGAACGCCGTGGCCGATACGCCCGCGTTGCGCGCGGCCTATAACGCCGCCTTGCCGCGCGTGGCCGAATTCTGGACGCGGCTGGGGGCTGATGAGCGCCTGTATGCCAAGTACAAGGTGATTGACCCGGTAACGCTCAATGCCGAGCAGCGCCAGGCGCGCCAGAACGCTCTGCGCGACTTTGTGCTGGACGGGGCCGAGTTGCAAGGCGCGGCCAAGGCGCGTTACGCGGTCATCGAGGAGCAACTGGCGCAGTTGACGCAGAAGTTCAGCGAGAACGCGCTCGACGCTACCGATGCCTGGAGCTATTACGCTCCTGAGCAGGAACTCGACGGCGTACCGCCCGACGTACAGCAGGCCGCGCGCACGGCCGCCGCCGCCGAGGGCAAGGAAGGCTACAAGTTGACGCTGAAGATGCCCTGCTATCTGCCGCTGATGCAGTTTGCGCGCGACCGCGGCCTGCGCGAGCGGCTGTACCGCGCCTACGTTACGCGCGCCAGCGACCAGGCCGAGGGCGATCTCAAACGCTACGACAACACGCCGCTGATGCGCGAAATCCTGCAACTGCGGCAGGAACAAGCGCGGCTACTGGGTTACGCCAATTTCGCCGAAATTTCGCTGGCGCCCAAGATGGCTGAATCGCCCGCGCAGGTGATGGCTTTCTTGCGCACGCTGGCGGGCAAGGCGCGGCCTTATGCCGAGCGCGATGTGCAGGATTTGCGTGACTTTGCGCGCGAGTCGCTGGATTTGTCCGACCCGCAAGCCTGGGACTGGACTTTCATCGGCGAGCGGCTGAAAGAGGCGCGCTACGCCTTTAGCGAGCAGGAGATCAAGCATTACTTTCCCGCTCCGCGCGTACTGCAAGGACTGTTCCAGATCGTTCAGAGGCTGTTCGAGGTGGACATTCGCCCCGACGCCGCGCCGGTCTGGCATCCGGGCGTGCGGTTCTTCCGCATTGAACGTGGCGGTCAATTCGTCGGCCAGTTCTACCTGGACCCCGGTGCGCGCGCGGGCAAGCGCGGCGGCGCGTGGATGGATGACGTGCGCGCGCGCTGGCTGCGGCCCGACACTGGCGCGCTGCA
>JAIRQU010000100.1 GCA_031256305.1 Burkholderiaceae bacterium | reverse complement strand
CACATCGAGCAGGCGGTACAAGCCTCGCTCAAACGCTTGCGCACCGATTACATCGACATCTATTTCTCGCACCGCTGGGACGATGCCGTGCCGCAAGCGCAAACGCTGGCGGCTTACGACCGGCTGTTGCGCGCGGGCACGGTGCGCGCCATTGGCGCGAGCAATTTCAACGCCGAACAGGTGCGCGCGGCGCTGGACGTGGCGCGGCGCGAAAACCTGCCGCGCTATCAAATTCTGCAACCCGAATACAGCCTGATGGAGCGCGCGTCGTTCGAGGGGGCGCTGGCTGGCGTGGCCATTGAACAGGGGCTGGCGGTCATTCCCTATTACGCGCTGGCCAGCGGGTTTTTGACGGGCAAATACCGCGCCGAGGCCGATTTGGCAGGCCGCGCGCGCGGCGACCGGGTGCGCCAGTACCTCAACCCGCGCGGGCTGGGCATTCTGGCGGCGCTGGACGCCGTGGCGGCGCGCCACCAGGCGCAACTGGCATCCGTGGCCATCGCGTGGCTGATGCGCCGCCCCGGCGTGACCGCGCCCATCGCCAGCGCCAGCCGCGCGGCGCAAGTTGATGCGCTGGTGCAGGCCACGCAACTGGAACTGAGCGACGAGGACATGACCCAGCTTACGCAGGCTTCCGCCCTGTAAGCGTCAGCCGTGGCGCAAGCCAAATCGATCATCTTCTGCGCCGACGACTATGCGGCCAGTGGCGCGATTTCGCGCGGCATCATCACGCTGGCGCGCGCCGGGCGGCTGACGGCGACTAGCGTGATGACGCTTTCGCCGCGCTGGGCGCAAGACGCGCCGGCGCTGCGCGAACTGCGCGGCCAGATCGACGTGGGGTTGCATCTGGACTGGACCAGCCCGTTTGCCCGCGCCGCCGGGCACGGCCTGCCGCTGGGCCGCGCGCTGTTGCGCGCCGCGTTGGGTGGCATCGGGCGTGACGGCGCGCGCGCCGTCCTCGAGCGCCAGCTCGCCGCCTTCGAGGCGCAGTGGCGCGCGCCGCCCGACCATGTGGATGGGCATCAGCATGTGCAGCAACTGGCGGGTATCCGTCAGGCGCTGGTCGAAACGTTGGCGCGGCGCTACCCGGCGCAGATGCAAGGCGCGAATCGCGGGCCGTGGCTGCGCGTCTCGCGCGTGGGCGCGGGGCAGGCGGGCCTCAAGGGCCGCCTGATTACCGCGCTGGGCGCGTCGGCCTTGGCGCGGCTGGCGCGGCGCGTCGGACTGCCGTGCACGCCTGAACTTTGGGGCGTGTATGACTTTGCGGGCGGCCCGGTCCGCTACGCGGCGCTGCTGCAAGACTGGCTGGCCCGCGCTCCGGCGCGCGCGGTGCTGATGTGCCATCCGGCTGACGGCCCTGACGATGCCGCTGGCGCTTTTGCCGACGCGATTGCCCAGGCGCGCCAATGGGAATACACCACGCTGGGCAGCGCGGCCTTGGATCAAATGTTGACGCGCCACGGCGCCGCCGCCGTCCGCGGCAGCGCCGTGCTGTAACGGCGGAACCGCTATAGTCGCTGCCCTCATGCCTCTGGATGTAGTTTCTGACAAGCTGCCCGCGCGCCGCGCCTATTTGCGCGGCGCGGCGTGGTGGCTGATGGCGGCCTTGTTTGCGCTGCTGCTGCTATTGGCCGCGCTGCGGCCGCTGGCATTGCCCGACGAAGGGCGTTACGGCGAAGTCGGGCGCTGGATGGCCTTCAGCGGCGACTGGCTGATTCCGCGCCTGAATGGCCTGCCGTTTTTCCACAAACCGCCGCTTCTGTATTGGCTTGAGGCGGCGTCGGTCACGTTGCTGGGCGCAACGCCCTGGGCCTTGCGGCTGGCGCCGGCGCTGCACGCCGGATTGATGCTGGCTGCGCTGTTCCTGGCCGCGCGCGCATTCAGCCGGCACACGGGCGCGGGAGACGATGGCGAACGTCTGGCGCGCCGCGCGGCGCTGATGCTCGGCAGCAGTCCGGCCTTTCTGGTCGGCGGCCAGTACATCAACCACGACATGCTGGTGGCCGCGTGGATCGGCGTGGCCATCTGGTGCTTCGCGGCGGCGTTTCTGCGCGGCGAAAAGCCGCACACAGGCTGGGCGTTGGCGGGCTTTGCGGCCTGTGCGCTGGGCGTCCTGAGCAAGGGGCTGATTGGCCTGGCGTTGCCGGGGCTGGTGCTGTTCATCTGGTTGCTGTGGACGCGCCAGTTCCGCAAGGTCTGGCGCTTGCCCTGGCTGCGCGGCCTGCTGCTGTTCGCCGTGATCGCCGTGCCGTGGTTCGTGCTGGCCGAGCGGCGCTATCCGGGCCTGTTCGCGTACTTGTTCGGCGTGCAGCAATTCACTCGTTACGTCGGGCGCGGCTTCAACAATGTCCAGCCCTGGTGGTTTTATTTGCCGTGCCTGATCTTGCTGCTGTTTCCCTGGGCATTCTTCGCGCTGGCCGAAGGCGCGGCGCGGGCGCGGCGCGGGAAGCCATCCGCCGCGCCATTGCCCGCCGCGCCGGTATCACGGCAAGTACAGGCGCTGTGCTGGATCTGGATCGCGGCGATCCTGATCTTTTTTTCGATTCCCCGCTCCAAGCTGATTGGCTACATCCTGCCCGTCATGCCGCCGCTGGCGCTGCTGGCCGCCCTGGGCTGGGGCCGGTGGATGCATGGCCGCCGGGCCGCCGGGGCGTGGCTGGCGGCGCTGACCGCGCTGCCGCTGGTCATGGTGTGCGTAGCCAATATCGTGGTAAGCCGCTATGAAACGCCCCGCACCAGCGCGCGCAACATCGCCTTGGCGCTGGCCTGCGACGCCGCGCCCGATGACCCGGTGTACGCGGTCAACAGCTTTCCGTATGACCTGCCGTTCTACGCCCGCATGACGCATCCGCTGATTGCCGTGCAGAACTGGGCGCAACTGCGCGTTTCAGAAGGCGATACCTGGAAGCGCGAGATGTTCGAGGCGGGCGATTTTGAGCCTGCGCGGGCGGCGCGCCTTTTGCAATCACCGCCCGCGGCGCTGCAAACCGCGCACGCAACGCCTCATGCCTGGGTCGCCGTTACCCAAGACCATGCCGCCGAGGTTCAGGAGCAGGGTTTTCGCCTGGTGACGCAAAGCGGCCATTGGGCGCTCTACGCCTCGCCCGCCAAGCCGCTAACGCCGGAAAGCCCAGAAGCGGCTGAGCACAAAGGTCTGCCCGGCTGCCAGCACCGCCGCGGCGAACCAGGCCCATGACGGCAGCCAGTGCAGCCCCCGGTAAAACGCCTCGAAGAACAACTCATTGCCCGCAAACCCGGCCACCGAAGTCACGGCAAAGCGCCACAAACTTTGCCCGACGGTCGTGCCCGCGTCGGTAAAGCTCAAATGTCGGTGTCCGAAAAAGCTCACCCAGAAGGCGACGATGAAACCCACCGGATTGGCCACGTCGGGCGGGATGACGCGGCGCGCGAACGTAAATACCGCGAAATGCGTCAGCGCCGCCGCGCAACCGATAACCAGGAACCACAGAGCGGAACGCAGCGCCGGACTGGGCTTGACCAGAGCGCCCATTACCGCGCCGCGCTCTCAGGCTGCATGTCTTCGCGCGGCGCGGCGGATGAGGCGGATGGGGGCAGTGGCAGTCCGCCGCCTTCGCGCCGGTCGATCAGGTAAGCCGGGCGGCGTTTAACCTCGTCGTAGATGCGGCCGACGTACTCGGCCAGCACCCCCACCGAGAGCAACTGGATGCCTGAAAGAAACATCATGCCGGCCACGATAGTCGCATAGCCGGGCACGGCGATGCCCGCGGAAAAATAATCGAACACGACCCACGCGCCATAACCGATTGAAACCACCGCCAGCAACAAGCCCAGCGCGGTAATCAGCCGCAGCGGCGCGGTTGAAAACGCGATCATGCCCGTGAGCGCCAGCCTGAACGCTCCGCGCAGCCCGAAGTGCGAGCGCCCATCCTCGCGCGGCAGGGGTTCGTAGTCGATGGCCGTACTCTGAAAACCGACCCAGGCGTAAAGCCCCTTCATGAAGCGGTTGCGTTCGGGCAGGCGGCTCAGCGCCTGCACCACCTTGCGGTCCATCAGGCGAAAGTCGCCCGCATGCGCCGGGATTTCGACCCGGTTGCCCCAATTGACGAAGCGGTAAAACAAGTCCGCCAGCCCCGCATACAAGGGCGATTGGTCCGTGCGCGTGCGGCGCACCGCGTAAACCACGTCGGC
>JAIRQU010000045.1 GCA_031256305.1 Burkholderiaceae bacterium | reverse complement strand
GCCTTAGCATCGGCGATTCCTATGGATTTGTGGTTTTCCATCTTTCCCTTTCTGCACACCGCGTTTGCGGCGCTGGGATTGCTTGTCTATGCCATCACCACGCACGTGCGGCACCAGCGCCGGCATCCATCGTCGGCGCTGGCATGGGTGCTGACAATTGTGTTTTTCCCGTATCTGGGGCTGCCCGCGTTCCTGATCTTCGGCACGCGCAAGGTGGTACGCCCCGGCGCGCCGGAACGCCCCGCGCTGCTGGGCCGCTGGGACGACCCGGCGCGCGCGCCCGTCTGGGCCACGCGTCTGCTGGCCGCGCTGAATGTGGCCGGGCCGGTACCCGCGCAAGACGTGGCGTTCCAGGCCGACGGGGGCGAGTCGCTGGCGGCGCTGCTGGCGCTGATTGATTCGGCCCAGCGCACGCTGGACATCTGCACTTTCATCCTGGCGCGCGACGCCGTGGGCCGCGCCATTGCGCACAAACTGGCCGAACGCGCCCGCGCGGGCGTGCGGGTGCGGCTGCTGGTCGATGCCTTCGGCAGCCTGCGCTCGCTGCGCGCGCACGACAGCCTGCTGCTGCCCGCAGGCGTACAGCGGCGCATCTTCATGCCGCTGCTGCTCAACCCCCGGCGCGGCCACACCAACCTGCGCAACCACCGCAAGATCGCCATCGCCGACGGCGCGCGGGTCTGGAGCGGCGGACGCAATCTGGCGGTCGAATATTTCACCGGCAAAGCGGGACAGCCGCCCTGGCTGGATCTGAGTTTTACCGCGCGGGGCCTGCTGGCGTTGCAGGCGCAGGCCATTTTCGACGGCGACTGGGACATCGCGCCCGGCCTGCGCCGCGCTCCGCGCAAGGGCTATGCGCAGCGCGTCGAGCGCCTGCTGACCCGGCGCGCGGGGCAGGCCGATACCGCTTCCCGCGCTCAGGTACAGCCCTTGATGCAGTCCCCGGCCCAATCCCTGGCCCAGTGGGTACCCAATGGCCCGGACTTTCACACCGACAACCTGCACGCGCTGCTGGTGGCGGCCATCGTCCACGCCGAACAGCGCGTGCTGCTGGCCACGCCCTACTTTGTTCCGGATGACGGGTTGTTGGATACGCTGATCCTGACGGCGCGCCGCGGCGTACATGTTGTGCTATTGATTCCGGAGCGATCCAACCACCGCGTAGCTGATCTGGCGCGCGGTCGCGCGGTGCGCGAACTGGCCGCCGCAGGCGGCGAGGTGCGCCTGCTGCCGCGCATGCTGCACGCCAAGGCCATGGTGGTGGACAGCGCGCTGGCGCTGTGCGGTTCGGCCAACCTGGACGGACGCAGCCTGTTCATCAACTTCGAGGCCATGACCGCGTTCTACGGCCCGGCGGAAATCGGCTGGCTAACCAACTGGATCACCCGCACCGCCAAGGATTTGCCGCGCGCGCGCGCCCACCGGCCTGCCTGGTGGCGCGACCTGCTCGAAGGCGTGGGCGGCGCAATCGCGTTTCAGCTTTGAATCACCCCGCGCAACGGATACGCGTCACGCGGCGGGCGTTCAATCCGCAGCCAGATCATCATGCGCGCTGTCCTGGGTAATGCGCCCCGCCTCGACCGTGATGCGCCGCTGGCAGCGCGCGGCGATGGCGCGGTCGTGCGTGACCAGCAGCAGCGCCGTGCCCTGCTCGCGGTTGAGGGCCAGCATCAGCGCCATCACCTGCTCGCCGGTGGCCCAATCCAGGCTACCGGTCGGCTCGTCCGCCAGCAGCAGCGCGGGTTGCACGACAAAAGCGCGCGCCAGCGCCACGCGCTGCTGTTCGCCGCCCGAAAGCACCTTGGGATAGTGCCCCAGGCGCGCGTCCAGCCCCACGCGCGCCAGCATCTCGCGCGCGTGGGCGCGCGCGTCGCGCCGGCCCAGCAGTTCCAGCGGCAGCATGACGTTCTCCAGCGCGGGCAAATTGCCCATCAATTGAAAACTCTGGAACACGAAGCCGATTTGCCGGGCGCGAATGGCCGCGCGCGCGTCCTCGCCAACGGCGAACAAATCCTGCCCGGCCAGCCGCACCGTGCCGCGCGTGGGCGTGTCCAGCCCGGCGATGATCGACAGCAGCGTGCTCTTGCCCGAACCGGACGCGCCGGTAATGGCCGCCGTTTCGCGCGCGGCAAGCTGGAACTGCACATCGCGCAAAATATCCAGCGCGCCGCTGGAATCCGTGACCGATTTGAAGACATGTTCGACCGACACGATGGGCGGGCAATCAGGCGGCGGCATGAGAGGTATGCAATTGACGGGATTAATGGGCAAAGCGCACCGGCGCGACTTTATCCTGACGGCGGGTGCGCTGGCGGCGAGCGTATTGTTGGCCGCGCCGCTGGCGGCGCGCGCCATACAACCCGGCGCTGCCACGCTGCTGGTGCTCGGCGATTCGCTCAGCTCGGAATACGGCCTGGCGCGCGGCGCGGGCTGGGCCGCGCTGCTGCAACAGCGCCTGACCGCGCGGCGCATCCCCGTCACCGTGGTCAACGCCAGCATTTCGGGCGACACCACGGCGGGTGGACGCGCGCGGCTGCCCGCGCTGCTCAAGACGCACCGGCCAGCCATCGTGGTGATTGAGCTGGGCGGCAACGACGCGCTGCGCGGCCTGGCGCTCAACGTTACCCAAGCCAACCTCACGGCCATAACGCAAGCCGCGCAACAGGCCGGGGCCAAAGTGGTGATTGCGGGAATGCAGGTGCCGCCCAATTACGGCGCGGACTACGCGCGGCAGTTCGCGGCGCTGTTCGCGCAGGTTGCCCGGACGCAGCACGCTGCCCTGACGCCGTTTCTGCTCAAGGGCGTGGCCGACCGGCCCGACGCGCTGGCGCTGTTCCAAAGCGATGGCATCCACCCGACGGCAGCCGCGCACCCCACAATCCTCAACAACGTCTGGGCCGCACTGGAGCCGCTGCTGCCCAAGCCCAAACCGTGACCGTGCTGCGCCTTGCCGCCGCCGACGCGCTGGCGCGTCTGGATGCGTTCGACGTCATCATCGACGCCCGCAGCCAGGCCGAATGGGCGCTGGACCACCTGCCCGGCGCGCGCAACTGGCCCAGCCTGACCGATGCCGAACGCGCCCAGGTGGGCGCGCTCTACGCGCAAGTCAGCCCGTTCGAGGCGCGCGAGGCGGGCGCGGCGCTGGTCGCGCGCAACATCGCCGCGCATATCGAGCGCGAGGTCATGGCCCAGCCCAGAACCTGGCAGCCGCTCATCTACTGCTGGCGCGGCGGCCAGCGCAGCGGCGCGATGGCGCACGTGCTGGGGCAAATCGGCTTTCGCGTCCACGTCATCACCGGCGGCTACAAGGCGTTCCGCAAGGCGCTGCTCGATGACCTGCCCCGGCGCGTGCAGGGCCTGAGCTGGCGCGTGCTGTGCGGCCCCACCGGGTCGGGCAAAACGCGCCTGCTGCACGCCCTGCGCGACGCGGGCGCGCAAACACTAGACCTCGAAGCCCTGGCTTGCCACCGCGCATCGGTGCTCGGCCAAGTGCCCGGCCAACCGCAGCCCGCGCAAAAACATTTCGAGATGCGGCTGTGGAACGCCCTGCGCGCGCTCGCGCCGGAGCGCCCCGTCTATGTCGAAGCCGAAAGCAGAAAAGTCGGCGATTTGACCGTGCCCGAACCGCTCATCGCCGCCATGCGCGCCAGCGAATGCCTGGCCGTGCAACTGCCCGAAGACGAGCGCGTGGCGCTGCTAATGGAGGACTACCCCTACTTCGTGCATGACCCCGGCCTGTTCTGCGAGCGCCTGTCGGTGCTGGCCGCGCTGCGCGGGCACGCAGTGGTCAATGGCTGGATCGCCGACGTGCGCGCGGGCCGCGTACAGGCCGTGGTGCGCGACCTGCTGGCGCGCCACTACGACCCCGGCTACGCCAGTTCCACGCGCCGCAACTTTGCGCGCTTTGCCGGCGCGCAACCCGTTGCCTTGTCTAACCGCTCCCCCGCCGCCTTGGCCCGCGCGGCAGAGCAAATCCAGGTGCGGGAAGAGTAACCAAGGTGTAACGTCTAATAAAATCCACCAAGTAACCGGGTCAGTACAAACCGCTTATATAAAAGGATATCTTTTCAGCGTACCAGATGTCATACACAGCCAACCATTACAATTGGTCGTTTTAAACGAATACAAAAATAAATTCATGAATGTCGCATAACCTTGTGCGCCATAGTTATTCAGTTGATTGACAAATGTTGTACCATCCGCAGCCGGATCGGTAGATTGGAAGGTAAAGGTTGCCGATTGCGTGTTATCCTTTATATATAACATGGCAAACAAATTCCCCTCAGGAATATCTACGTTAGGTGTTAGTTCATATATCTCGCGGTATCCATTTGTACCTTCGGCGTTTATCTGATCAAGGTAAGTTACGTCCGAGGTAGCTCCCAGCGTCACGGCATCATAAGCATAGATTGCATTTGAAGCATTATTCTTGACATACAGGTTTGCCTGGGTTGGGTAATACCCCCCCACTCTACCGAAGAACCAATAACCTGATTGGCCTCGCGTATTAACTTGATTGAGAAAATCATCAACACTGGCTGCTGGTCCTGTCACCACATCGGCTATATACGTGTACGTGGCCGTCGAACCGCCATTTTTGCGATACAGCACATAAGCGGGCGGCGTAATAGGCGCGGTCGCCGTGTTGGGCGTTCCATACCATTTCGTGTACAAATAACCTTTCGCGCCTTCCGCGTTGGCCTGCGTTATAAAATCAGTCATGTTACCCGGATTTGGTAATAAATCGTAGGTATAACTCGGCGCTGCGCCATCGTTGACGAACACGCTGACCGGCGCAGGGAAAGGCCCGCAAGGTGCTCTAGTACCGTCAGAAGATTCCCACATGGTACATGCCTCTACAAATGACTGATCGTACAGATAACGGTAGCCTTTTGCCCCTTCCTGATTGAGCAGTGACAAAAAGCTCGTTGCGTCGGATGCAACCGGTTGCCCTTCATACACAGCGGCCACCGCTTTGCTGGGAATACTGGTAAACGTCGCAATCACCGTACAACTGGCGCTAATGGCATTAGTGGTGTAAGTATTGCCGTTGAGCGCGCCGCCGCACGTACCGCCGACAGCCGAAACAGAATAACCCGAATTGGGCGTGAGCGTGAAAACAGCCGTCGCGCCCGATTGCACCGAAACGGGCGTTACCGGGCTGATCGTGCCGCCCGAACCGCTGACGCTGGGCGTGACGGTATAGGCCGTGCCGCCTGAGAATGCCGCCACGACCGTGCAATCAGCGGTAACAGCCTTGGTTGTATAGGTATTGCCAATGCGCGTGCCGCCGCATGTGCCGCCGACCGACGCCACGGTGTAGCCTGAATTGGGCGTCAGCGTGAATGAAGTAACCGCGCCCGGCTGCACCGAAACAGGCGTTGCCGGACTGATTGCGCCGCCCGTGCCGCTAGTGCTGGGCGTAACGGTGTAGGCGGTTTGGGTCTGGCCGCCCGAACCCGATCCGCCGCCGTTTCCGTCCGAACCGTTTCCTGTATTGCCGCCGCCCGTGGAATTGCCTCCGCCGTCATCCCCGCCACCACCGCCACAGGCGGTCAAAGCCAGACCACAAATTACCGCTGCCGTTAGTTTGATAAGGGTATTCATACTGCCTCCTTTTTTAAGGTAAGAATTGGTAACAAATTCTAACAAAATTTTCAGCCCTGTAGCCTTCCAGTTTCAACGTGGCAACCGCGCAAAGCGCGAATGCAAGGTTGGATAGGGCGCAAAATCAAATACTGGCGCTATCCGCTCGCTGTCCGCTGTCCGCTGTCCGCAATGCGCGTCTGCGCGGCAGCCTTCACGCCTTGCGATGCGCCCTGGGATGCGCCGCGTCGTAGGTTTTAGCCAGGTGCTGAAAGTCCAGCCGGGTATAGACCTGCGTGGTGGTAATGCTGGCGTGGCCCAGCAGTTCCTGTACCGCGCGCAAATCGCCGCTCGATTGCAGAAGGTGGCTGGCAAAGGAATGGCGCAGCATGTGCGGATGCACTGGCGCGGGCAGGCCGGCCAGCAGGCTGCGCCGGCGCAGCCGCTGCCAAATGGATTGGGGCGTCAGACGCGTGCCATGCCGGCCTATGAACAGGGCTTGTTGCGCTCCGTCGGCGGGCGTGACCTGTCCGCGCACGGCCAGCCAGCGCCCCAGCGCCGCCCCCGCCGCATGGCCCAGCGGCACGGCG
>JAIRQU010000242.1 GCA_031256305.1 Burkholderiaceae bacterium | reverse complement strand
GACCACCCGCACGGCGGCGGCGAAGGCCGCACCGGCGAGGGCCGCCACCCGGTTGACCCGTGGGGCAATCTGACCAAGGGTTACCGTACCCGCAACAACAAGCGCACGCAGAACATGATCGTGTCGCGCCGCAAAAAGTAAGAGGGGGTAATCGCAAATGACCCGTTCGCTCAAAAAAGGCCCGTTTATCGATCACCACCTGCTTGTCAAGGTGGACAAGGCCACCGCCAACAAGGACAAGCGCCCCATCAAAACCTGGTCGCGCCGTTCGATGATTCTGCCTGAGTTCATCGGCCTGACCATAGCCGTGCACAACGGCAAGCAGCACGTGCCGCTGTACGTGACCGACCAGATGGTTGGCCACAAGCTCGGCGAGTTCGCCCATACGCGCACCTTCAAGGGGCACGCGGCGGACAAGAAGGCTGTCAAGAAATAAAGGACAACGCTCATGCAAACCCGTGCAGTTCTGCGAGGCGTGCGCCTGTCGGCCGACAAGGGCCGGCTGGTGGCTGACCTGATCCGCGGCAAAAAGGTCGATCAGGCCCTCAACATTCTCAGCTTCACGCGCAAGAAGGCCGCGCCCATTGTGCGCAAGGCGCTCGAATCGGCCATCGCCAATGCCGAACACAACGATGCCGCCGACATTGACGAACTCAAGATTACGAGCGTCTATGTCGAGCAGGGTGCCACGCTCAAGCGTTCGGCCACCCGCGCCAAGGGGCGCGGCGCGCGCATCTCCAAACCCACCTGCCACGTCTACGTGACGGTGGGCGACTAACCGCCAAAGGAACACCATGGGACAGAAAATCCATCCGACCGGATTCCGGCTGGCGGTCAGCCGCAATTGGGCCAGCCGCTGGTATGCCAACAACCGCGACTTCGCCGGCCGGCTGGCCGAGGATTTGAAGGTGCGCGAGTACCTCAAGAAGCGCCTGAAGAACGCCGCCGTCTCGCGCGTGCTGATTGAGCGCCCGGCCAAGAACGCCCGCATCACCATCTACTCGGCGCGTCCAGGCGTGGTCATCGGGCGCAAGGGCGAGGACATCGAAAAGCTCAAGAAAGACCTGGCCGGGCAACTGGGCGTGTCGGTGGCGGTCAATATCGAGGAAATCCGCAAGCCGGAGGTCGATGCGCAACTCATCGCCGAGAGCATCACCCAGCAGCTTGAAAAGCGCATCATGTTCCGCCGCGCCATGAAGCGCGCCATGCAGAACGCCATGCGCCTGGGCGCGCAGGGCATCAAGATCATGTCCGCCGGGCGCTTGAACGGCATCGAAATTGCTCGCACCGAGTGGTACCGCGAAGGCCGCGTGCCGCTGCACACGCTGCGCGCCGACATCGACTACGGCTTTTCCGAGGCCAAGACGACTTACGGCGTTATCGGCGTCAAGGTGTGGGTCTATAAGGGCGACACGCTGGGCCGCACCGATGCGCCGTCGCTGGACAGCACACCGCGCCCCGAAGGCGAGGAGCGCCGTCCGCGCCGCCGCCGCGACAACAACCGGCCCGAAGGGGCGTCCGACACCAAACCCGCCGTTAAGCGCGTCCGCAAAGTCGCCGCGCCCGCCGCAGCAGCGGACGGCGCCAAAGGAGAGTAAACACCATGCTGCAACCTGCACGCAGAAAGTACCGCAAGGAGCAAAAGGGCCGCAATACCGGCTTGGCCACGCGCGGCAGCGCCGTCGCGTTCGGCGACTTCGGCCTCAAGTCCACCGACCGGGGCCGCCTGACCGCGCGCCAGATCGAGGCCGCGCGGCGCGCCATCACGCGCCACGTCAAGCGCGGCGGCCGCATCTGGATCCGCGTGTTCCCCGACAAGCCTATTTCCACCAAGCCCGCCGAGGTCCGCATGGGCAACGGCAAGGGCAATCCGGAGTACTACGTGGCTGAAATCCAGCCCGGTAAGGTGCTCTATGAAATTGTCGGCGTGCCCGAGGCGCTGGCGCGCGAGGCATTTGCCCTGGCCGCCGCCAAGCTGCCGCTGCGCACCGCGTTTGTCACCCGCATGATCGGCCAGTAACAGGAGCACCCCAGATGAAAATTGCCGAATCACGCAAAGAGCTGCGCCAAAAGGACGTGGCCGCCCTGCAAGCCGAAGTCAAGGCGCTGCAAAAAACCCATTTCAATCTGCGTATGCAAAAGGCCACGCAACAACTGGGCAATAGCGCGCAATTGCGCCAGACGCGCCGCGCCGTGGCGCGCGCCAAAACGCTGCTGGCCGAAAAACAGGCCGCTGCTGCTCAATGAAGGGTGAGATGACCATGACAGAAGCCAAACCTTCCCTCAAGCGCACGCTGGTCGGCAAAGTCGTCAGCGCCAAGCGCGCCAAGACTGTTACCGTACTAATCGAGCGCCGCGTCAAGCACCCGATCTACGACAAGATCGTGATCCGCTCCAGCAAGTACCACGCCCATGACGAAAAGGGCGTGTACAAGCTGGGCGACACCATCGAAATCACCGAAAGCCGTCCACTGTCCAAGACCAAGAACTGGGTTGCCACGCGACTGGTGCAAAAAGCTGCCGAGGTCTGATCGACCCTGCTTTTTTTGCAGCATGGCCCGTGCCAAAACAGCGCGGGCCGTTTTGTTTTATAAAGGCATGGTAAGGTGTGCACTCTCAACGTCAAACAGGAACTTCTTCTGTGGTTACAACCATTGTCTTTTTCAAACTGGCGGCCGGTATCGACAGGCGGGCGCTTGTCGAGCGTTACGAAAGCACAGCGAAAAAATGGGTGGAAAACCCGGATTTGATCGAGAAATGGTACTTCTATAACGAGCAAGCTCATGAGGGCGGCGGGATTTATATCTGGAAGAATCTTGAAGCAGCCAAACATTGGCTGGGTGCCGACTATCAGGCAACGATTGAACGCTTGTATGGGTATCCACCCCGGATACAGTTCCTTGATGCCGTCATGCGTGTCGATCCCCTGCAAAAGACCTACCACACCGTTAGTTGAGGAATCCGGTCGAGTCCATTGTTGATGGGCACCAATGACACACCATATTCTGCGCACTGTCCCATGCCACCAAGGCATGCACCATAGCGAACGGAATGACAAGCACGGCCAGCGTTCCGTGCTGAATTTCCCGGCCGCAGCCGGGGACTTTGATCTCGCCAGACAATAAACAGCCCGCGCCGTAAAAGCGCGGGCTGTTTTTTTGACCCCTATCAGGAGTTCACCCCATGATTCAAATTGGCGACACATTGCCCGCTGTCACCTTGCAGGAATACCTCGAAGAACCGGCTGCCGGGTGCGGCATCGGCCCCAATCCGGTCGATGTGCGGCAGGCCGCTCAAGGCAAGACGATTGCCCTGTTTGCCGTGCCCGGCGCTTTTACGCCCGTCTGCTCGGCCCAGCACGCGCCAGGTTATCTGGCGCGGCGCGATGCCCTCAAAGCCGCTGGCATTGATGAAATCTGGTGTACCGCCGTCAACGATGCGTTCGTGCTGGGCGCGTGGGCGCGCGCGCTGGAGGCCAGCGGCAAAATCCGTTTTCTGGCCGATGGCAACGCCGATTTCGCCAAGGCAATGGGGCTGACCGCCGACATGTCCGCGCGCGGCCTGGGCACGCGCAGCGCGCGCTATTCGGCGCTTATCAAGAATGGAAAAGTCGCGGCGCTCAATGTCGATGCGCCCGGCAAGTTCGAGGCCAGCGATGCCGACACCTTGCTGACGCAAGCCAGGCAGGGCTAACCGGCCCAGCCGTTAATAGCCAAACCCCGCCGTGCCGTGCGTGTTGCCCCAAGTGACCAGGGCGTACACCGCGGCGGCCAGAATCGCCAACACAACCAGCGCCAAAATGCGCGCGCCCGCCGTGTCGCGCGCGGCGGCCAGATCGGCCTCAAGCGGCTTGTCGCCCACGATCATGGGCCAGAACAAGTGGTGTTTGAGCGCGGTATAGACGATGATGGCCAATACATGCAGGGCGACCAGGCCAATGATGAGCGGCTGTCCCCAAGCCTTGTGGTAGCGGGTGGCCAAATCGACCGCGTGGTCGGACACCAGACCCGACAGCGGTCCGGCAAAGGCGATTTCGTCATAGGAGAACAGGCCGGTGATGGCCTGCGCGGCAACCAGAATGAGCAACGCGAACACCGAGCACGCGCCCAGCGGATTGTGGCCGGCGGTGTCCTCTGGCCGCGCCTGTCCCCTGAGGTAGCGCAGGATGCGCCCCGGCGTTGGCAAGAAGCGCGCGAAACGCGACCAGTAACCGCCGATGAATCCCCAAACTACGCGAAACAGCACCAGAGTCAGCGCCGCATAGCCTAGGCGAAAGTGCCAGTTCATCAAATCACCGCCGATTCTGCCGGTGACGAACAGGCCGATCACGCACAACACCAACGCCCAGTGGAACAGGCGCGTGGGCAGATCCCAGATACGGACTCGATTCATGAAATGCCTGGAAGGGTTGCAGGGACAAAGCGGCTCCGAGTATAGTAATTGTCAGCGGTGTCCGTGTGACGGGCGGCGCATGTTTTGTTACTTTGAATCTTCTTCAGGAGTCCAGACCGATGAAAAAATTTGCCATTTTGCTGGCCGCGCTGGCTGCCGCCGCAATCGCCCCAAGCGCTTGGGCGCAGTTTGCCAAACCCGATAAGGCCATCGAGTACCGTCAAGCCGCCTTCACAGTGATGGCCCAGCACTTTGGCAGTCTGGGCGCAATGGCCAACGGCAAGGCGCCGTTTGACGCCAAGGTCGCCGCCGACGATGCCGATGTATTGGCCGTCGTTGACAGGCTGCCGTTCACGGCCTTTGGCCCCGGCACCGACAAGGGCAACAACACCAAGGCCAAGCCCGACATCTGGCAAAAAACCGACGACTTCAATCAACACGCCGACAAGATGAAGACCGCGATGGCCAACCTTGTGACGGCGGCCCGCAGCGGCAACCTGGACGCGATCAAGAAAGCCTTCGGTCCGACGGCGCAGACCTGCAAGGGCTGCCACGACAGCTACAAGGAAAAATGATCCGCTGAAGCGCACGCCACAAAAAAGCCACGCGTTGCTGCGCGGTTTTTTTGTGCATCCGGGTCGGCGCGTTACTTGTCCACGAACGCTCGCTCGATCACGTAGTCGCCCGGCGAAGTGGTGCTGCCTTCGGAGAACCCCATGTTGGCGAG
>JAIRQU010000171.1 GCA_031256305.1 Burkholderiaceae bacterium | reverse complement strand
CCGCCTGGTACAACTGCCCCAGCCGTTCGCGTTCGGTCTGCAAGTTGAGCGTTTTTTCAGCTACTCGCGCTTCCAGGTCGCGGTAAAAGCTTTGCAGGGTTTGGGCCATCAGATTGAAGTCGCGCGCCAGCACGCCGAATTCGTCGTTGGAGCGCGCGTCCACCCGCGCCGCCAGATCGCCCTTGCGGATACGCGCCACGCCGTCTTGCAAGCGGGCCAAGGGGTTGAGCACGAAAATCCAGATGGCATAGATCAGCGTGACGCCACTGGCGATGACCGCGCCGGTAATCAGGAACTGGAAGGTGTTGAGCAGCGTGGTCCAGTTTTCAATTTGATGCTCGATGGCCGAGACGAAGGTGTCGATGCCGCCCACGAAGCTCTCGGCCTGGGCCGCCAGTTGGCCGGGCGCGGGCGGATTCGGAACGTTCCAGCGCGCGCGCAGCGCCAGCCAGCCCTCGCGCACATGGCGCAAGGCGTGCTGGGAGCGCGTGTCGCGCGGCACAAACAGGGGCCGCGAGGGGTCGCCGCGTTGCAGCAACGCCAGCGAAGCGTCGAACTGCTCGACCAGATTGCCTTCCTGCACCCGGTCGCGTTGCGGCGCCGACAGCGCCTGCGCCAGCCGCCAGGTCTGCATACGCAGCCGTCCGGCCTCGTTGATGGCGCCCGCGCCGCCTTGCAACTGCCAGCCCAGCCACAGCGTTACGCCCACTGAAGTCAAGGCCACCACGAACAGCAGAGCGCCCAGAATGCCGAGCTTGGCTGACAGGGAAAGCGGATGGTTTTTGCGCACCGGGGTACTTTAGCGATTTGCGCGCGGTCTTCAAAAGAGTAGGGCGGCGGTAACGGCAATGGCCTTGACTCAAGTTTGCGGCGCCTGCGTCGATTTGGGCAGCGCTTGCGCCGCAATGCCGCAATGCAGCGCAAAGGCGCGCAGCGGCCCGCTGAGGATGCCATTGCGGTGTACCAGCGAAAAGCGCCGCACCAGGCGCGGCAGCGTGGTGGGCACTTGTACGAGTTGCCCGGTGGCCAGCAGATCGCGTACCACGAACAGCGATACGCAGCTCAATCCCATGCCCGCGACGGCGGCGTTCTTGATGGCTTCCGGGCTGCCCAGCGTGCTGGCCTGGGCCAGGTGGTGCAGATGGGGCATCAGCGCCTGCTCGACCGTTTCGCGCGTGCCCGATCCGGGTTCGCGCAACAGCCAGCGCGCCTGGCGCAGTTGCCGCACGCCCAAACGCCCGCCGGACGCGGCCAGCAAGGGATAACCGGGCGCGGCGACGATCACCATTTCATCCTCGATCCAGGGCAGCGCCGCCAATTCGGCGTCGCGGCACGGGCCTTCAATCAGCCCCAGATCGACCGTCAGCGCCCCCGCCAGCGCCACCACGCTTTGGGTGTTGCCAATGCGCAGGTCGATGCGCGCCCGTGGCCACTGTTGCTGGAAACTGGCCAGCAGCGGCGGCAGCACGTAGCTGCCAATGGTGGAACTGGCCGCCAGCCGCAGAGGCGCCGGGGCCGATGCGCCGGACTGGAACACCTGTTCGATTTCCTGTGCGTCGCGCAGTATCGCGCGTGCCAGGGGCAACAGCGTGCGGCCATTGTGGTTGAGCGCCAGCCGCTTGCCGGCGCGGTCGAACAGCATGACGTTCAGCGCGCTTTCCAGATCGGCCAGCGCGCCGCTGACCGCAGATTGCGACAGCGCTGCGCGCACGCTCGCGGCGGTGGTGCTGCCGGTTTGCGCAATGGCGTGAAAAAGCTGGAGCTGACGCAGGGTCAGGCGCATCACTTATCGGAATAACAGATTGACTATAACAGTATAAACAGTTTTACATGTTTACTGAAATCGTGCAAAGTCCAGAGAAAACATTTTTTCCTGAGCACTGATGAATTTTTCCTGCACCTTCTTGTCTCCCAAGCGCCTTTGGGTCATGATCCAAGGCTGTCTGCCCGGTTTGCTGTTGACGGGGGCGCTCACCGCGCTGGCCGCCTGGCTGGCCCAATGGAGCCTTTTTGCGCGGCACGGCATTAGCGCGCTGACGCTGGCGATTGTGCTGGGCATGATCGTGGGCAATTGGGGCCTCAAGATGGTGCAAGGCTCGTGCGCCAAAGGCATCGGGTTTTCCCGGCATTGGCTGCTGCGTCTGGGCATCATTCTTTTCGGCTTGCGCCTGACGCTGCAAGACATCAGGCATGTCGGGTGGATGGGGGTACTGATTGATGTCATCATGCTCGGCAGCACTTTTTTGCTGGCGGTTTACATCGGCACGCGCTGGCTGCGGCTGGACCGCGACACCGCGATGCTGGTCGGTTCGGGCAGCTCGATTTGCGGCGCTGCCGCCGTGCTGGCGACCGAGCCGGTACTGCGCGCGCCCGGCGAAAAGGTCGCCATGGCGGTTGCCACGGTGGTGGTGTACGGCACGCTGGGGATGTTCGTCTATCCGGTGCTGTATCACCTGACAGGGCGCGCACTGGGCATGACGCTGGTGCAATACGGCATCTATGCCGGTTCCACCATACATGAAGTGGCTCAGGTCGTGGGCGCGGCGCGCACGGTCAGCGCCCAGTCCGCGGATGTTGCCGTGGTCACGAAAATGGTGCGGGTGATGCTGCTGGCGCCTTTCCTGGTGGTGCTGTCGTTCTGGATTTCGCGCAGCCATACCAAGGTTGCCGACGAGTTGGAACAAACCCCGCTGGGCAAAAAAAGCGGCAGCATCACGATTCCGTGGTTTGCGGTGGGGTTCGTGGCCGTGGCGCTGCTGCACAGCGCCGTTGCGCTGCCTGCCACGCTGGCCAATGGGTTCAATACATTCGACACCATTGTGCTTTCAATGGCGATGGCCGCGCTGGGCCTGGGCACGCATGTTTCGCAGAATCACGTAGCGATCACCGGCCAGCGCCTTGGCGCGCTCCACCGCCGCGGGCGTAACGCCCATCCA
>JAIRQU010000166.1 GCA_031256305.1 Burkholderiaceae bacterium | reverse complement strand
ACGACCCGCAAATGCAGCGCGTGTTGTTCCGCGATGCCGATTCAGTGATTTCGCGGCGCGAAGCGGCGGCGGTCGATCAATGGCTGGCCAGCGGCAAGCGGTTCCACATGATGCGCGATCACCCCGGACACATTGAATTGATAATGGCCGGGTTATGGGGCGTGGCCGCAGGTTCTTTGCCGCCGTTCCAACAGTTAATGCAGCGTTTCAGATTTGAGGAGACCCCCATAAGGCATTTCGCCGATCAAGATTTCTTGCGCCGATACGTCTGGCCGTATGCTCGCGCCAGCCTGATGCAGCACGATTCGATGTTTGGATTCAGGGATGCCGCGCCGTTTCCAATTTCAGGGACGCCTGATAGCGATTTTATTGGAATGCCTGAAGGCAGCTTGGGCACTATGACCATAAAAAGCGATCAACCAGACGGAACGGAAATTACCTGGATATTTTGCCGGATTGAAAAAATCGACGATAGTCATACCCAGGAAAAACCGGTCTGCTTCTATACCCACACGGTGCAGGGCGGCCTGTTGAGAGTGCCCATTCCCAGGCGTTACGCGCAGTGGGTTCAGCAAGGCACCGCCTGCGTGCGCCTGGTCGAGAACGGCGCTAGCTCGCCGTGACCGCCGGACGGATGCGGGTATCGGCGCTCAACAATTGCGCCGCAAGAAAGTTACGCCGGATTGGTGGGTTGATTAGTGGACGGCTGGATGGCATCCAAGGCGTCATCACCTTGCATGGCGCGCAGCCAGCGCGTGTGCGCCTCGCGCTCGGCGATCAACAGTTGCACGCGCTGCAACACTGTCGCGGCCGCCCAGGCCCAGGCGGCCACGCAGCACAGCAGCAGGGCAGCCAGCATCACCGGGGCCATGCGCGCGCCGCTGGCCGTGATCGAGGCGCCCTGGTGCAGCGTGTTCCACCAGCGCACCGAAAAATACATGACCGGCAGGTTGAGCGCGCCCAGCAGCGCCAGTACGGCGCAGGCGCGGTCGGCGCGCTGCGGGTCGTCGATGGCGTTCAGCAGCGCCAGATAGCCCAGGAACAGCAGCAGCAGCAGCAGCGAAGAAGTCAGCCGCGCGTCCCACACCCACCAGGCGCCCCACATGGGCTGGCCCCACAGCGCGCCCGTGACCAGCGACAGCGCGGCGAACACCGCGCCGGTGGGCGCCAGCGCATGCGCCAGCAGATACGACAGGCGCGTGCGCCAGACCAGTCCGATAAAGCTCCAGAACGCCATCAGCGCATAGGCGAACATCGCCACCCACGACGCGGGCACGTGCAGATAGAGGATGCGGTAGCCCTCGCCCTGCACGGCGTCGGCGGGCGCTACGCCAAAACCCAGAAACAGCCCGGCAACGCCCGTGAGCAAGGCCAGGATGCGCAGCGGCCATGTCAGCGCGCGCGCCAACGGCAGAAAGCGCGACGAGGCGGCGAACCAGAAAATGAATTTGGACAATTTCATGGTTATGGGGTTTTAACTCTCGACGCCTATGCGCACCGCGCTGGCCGCCAGCCAGGGGCAACAGGCCAACATGGCGCACGCGGTGCCCGCCAGCAGCGCCAAGTGCGCGCCCGCCGGTTGGCCCAGTTGCGCGGCGCGCACCGCCAGACTGCCGAATACCAGCACCGGCGCTGCCAGCGGCAGCGCCAAGCCAATCACCAGCATACCGCCCTGACGCAAGCCCGCCGCCAGCGCCGCGACCACGCCCACCAGCAGCACCAGGATGCCGATGCCCGGCGGCAAGGCCAGCATCAGCACGCCCAGAGCCGCGCCGCTCAAGCCGTATTGCAAGGCCACCAGCGGCGCCAGCAGCAGCACCGGCAGCGCCGTGGCAATCCATTGCGCAACCAGCCGGGCCGTGACCAGCAGCGCCAGCGGCGCGCCGCACAGCGCCCATTGGTCGAGCCAGCCGCTGCGCAAATCGTCGTGAAAGCAACGCCAGCCCGCCATCAGCACGCACAGCAGCACCGCCACCCACAACACGCCCGGCGCCAGCAAGGCCAGCGTGGATGGCGTGGGCGCGACGCTGAGTGCGGGCAGGCTGGCCACGATGACAAAAAACAGCGCCTGCACCAGCAGATCCACCGGCCGCGCCAGCGCCAGCGCCCATTCGCGCCGCAGCACGGCGCGCACGGCGCAGTTCCAGGGGACGTTTTCAGCGGCGGCGCGGGCCGCTGTACCATCGGCTCCAGCGTCGCCTGACGGGACGGGTTGGGGCGCAAAAGCGGCGGGCGGCGCGCTCATGACATATTTTCCAACCGCGCGGATGCGGATTCGCCTGACGCGGCCTTGAGGTCCAGGATGCGGCACGCTGGAAAGTTTGCGGGCAGCGCCGGGTGTGAGGTCAGTATCAGCGCGCCGCCGCCGCGCAGATGTTCGTGCGCCAGCGCCGTGAGCCAGACGCAGCCCTGTGTGTCGAGCGCGTCGAAGGGTTCGTCGAGCAGCCACAGCGGGCGCGCCGCCAGGCGCAGCCGCGCCAGCGCCAGCTTGCGCCGCTGCCCGGCCGATAGATACCGCACGACGCGGTCGGGCACGCCCAATTCATGCAGCAGCGCGGGAATGGCCGCGCCGCTGCCGCCGTGCAATTGCGCGAATAACTCCAGATTGAGCCGGGCGCGCAAATCCTCGGCCCAGCCGTCCTGATGGCCCAGAAACGAACAGGCGTTCTCTTCACGCTCGACCTTGCCGGCCAGCGGCGGGCGCAGACCGGCCAGCGTGCGCAGCAAGGTGGTCTTGCCGCAGCCGTTGGGGCCGCGCAAATGCAGGGCATCGCCCGCGCGCACGGCAAAATTCAGCGGCCCCCAGAGCAGTAGCCCGTTGCGTTCGCCGATCAGTTGCGTGACGCGGAGCAGGGCGCGCGGCGATTCAGTCGAAGGCGGCAATCCGTCTCCTCTTGTTGCGGTGGCGCCTGGCCATAGGGGCGTTGATCCCTTGACGCGCCGCGCGGCCCGCCGTCGTCATGAGCCGAACAGCGCCGCCAGCGCCTGCCCTGGTTCTGGCGCGCGCATAAAGGCTTCGCCGACCAGAAAGGCATGCACGCCCGCACCGCGCAGGCGCGCCACGTCGGCGCGGGTGGCGATGCCGCTTTCAGTGACCAGCAGGCGATCCGGGGGCAACTGGGCGCGCAGGCGCACGGTGGTGTCCAGCGAGACTGCGAAGCTGCGCAGATTGCGGTTGTTCACGCCGATCAGGGGCGAGCGCAGCCGCCGCGCGCGCGCCAGCTCATGTGCGTCGTGCGTTTCCACCAGCGCGGCCATGCCCAGGGCGTGCGCGGCGGCCTCCAGTTCGGCCAGTTGCGCGTCGTCCAGCGCGGCCACGATCAGCAGAATGCAGTCCGCGCCCAGGGCGCGCGCTTCATAAACCTGATACGGGTCGATGATGAAGTCCTTGCGCAGCACCGGCAGGCCACAGGCCGCGCGGGCCTGGCGCAGGTAATCCGGGTCGCCTTGAAAGAACTGCCGGTCGGTCAGCACCGACAGGCACGCGGCGCTGATGCGCCCGTCGCCTTGTGCGTAACTGCGCGCGATGTCGGCGGGGCAAAAGTCGGCGCGGATCAGGCCCTTGCTTGGGCTGGCTTTTTTGACCTCGGCAATCACGGCGGCTTGGTCGACGGCGATTTTGGCGCGCAGCGCGCCGATGAAGTCGCGCGGCGGCGTCTGCCGCGCGGCCTGCTCGCGCAGCGCGGCCAGCGGCACGGCTTTTTTTTTTTTTTTGACTTCCGCGCGCTTGACGGCAAGGATCTTGCCCAGAACATCATCGCTCACTTTTTGATAGCTCCTTGAGATCGTCCGGCGGGGGCGAACGCAGTATTTTTCTGAACACCAGGAACATGACCAGCGCCACGATCAGAAACAGCGCCGAAACGCCCACAGCGATCCACGCGCCCGGATCGTGCCAGATAGCGCTCATGGCGCGGCCCTCAGGCAGCCTGCCTGGCAAAGGCGGCCAGTTCGTCGAGCTTGGCCCGCGCCGCGCCGTTGTCAATGACCTGGCGCGCGCGCGCCACGCCCTCGGCAATATCGGGCGTCACGCCCGCCGCGTACAGCGCCGCGCCGGCGTTGAGCAGCACCACGTCGCGCGCCGGCCCCGGCTTGCCGGCCAGCACGCCACGCAGCAACGCCACCGATTGATCGGGCGTTTCCACGCGAAAGGACCGGTTGCTGGCCATCGGCAAGCCGAAGTCTTCCGGGTGAATTTCGTATTCGCGCACCTGGCCATCCTTTAATTCGCCCACCAGCGTGTAAGCGCCCAGGCTGACCTCATCCATGCCGTCGCGCCCATAGACCACCAGCGCGTGCCGGGCGCCCATGCGCTGCAAGACGCGCACCTGGATGCCCACCAGGTCTTCGTGGAACACGCCCAGCAAGATGTTGGGCGCGTTGGCTGGGTTGGTCAGCGGCCCCAGAATGTTGAAGAAGGTCTTGACGCCCATTTCCTTGCGCACCGCGGCCACCTGCTTCATGGCGGGGTGGTGGTCGGGCGCGAACATGAAGCCGATGCCCACCTGCTCAATGCAGCGCGCGATCTGTCCGGGCGTCAGGTGAATCGGAATGCCCAGCGCCTCCAGCGCGTCGGCGCTGCCGGACTTGCTGGACACGCCGCGGCCGCCGTGCTTGGCGCAACGCGCGCCTGCCGCCGCCGCCACGAACATCGAGCAGGTGCTGATATTGAACGTGCGCGCGCCATCGCCCCCGGTGCCCACGATGTCCACCAGATGCGTGGCGTCGGCCACGGGGACCAGCGTGGCCAGTTCCTTCATCACCTGGGCGGCGGCGGCAATTTCGCCGACGGTTTCCTTCTTGACGCGCAGGCCGGCGGTGATGGCCGCCACCATCAGCGGCGAGACTTCGCCGGCCATGATCATGCGCATCAGGTGCAGCATTTCATCGTGAAAAATTTCGCGGTGCTCAATGGTGCGCTGGAGGGCTTCCTGGGGGGTGATGGACATTTGTCGAGGCGGGTTCTTGAAACGGAAAAATCAATGGTACCGGGCCATATGCGGCGGCTGGCCAAGGGGGCAATATAAGGAGGACATGCCATAACCAGCGCATGGCCAGCGGCGCGAATGCTTATCATAGAAGCCGTTTTCTAACTAAACCGAGGAGCAATTCATCATGACTTCCAGATTCGCTTGTCTTGCCGCCGTCGCACTGGCGGCCGGGTGCATAAGCGCCGCGCAGGCCGACATCGTGCTGGGCGCGTCGGTGCAGGAAACCGGCCCCATCGCCAACACGGGGCGCTACTACACCGATGCCTACAACTTCGCCGTTGACAAGATCAACGCCGCGGGCGGCGTGGACGTGGGCGGCAAGAAGGAAAAGCTCGTCCTCAAAATTTACGACAACCAGTCCGACCTGAACCTGAGCGTGCGCCAGTACGTGCAGTTGCTCACGCAGGACAAGGTCAATTTTCTGCTGGGGCCGTTCGCCAGCAATTTCGCCATTGCGGACTCGGCGATTTCCGAAAAGTACCAGGTGCCGATGGTGCAGGGCGGCGGCGCGTCCGACCAGATCTACACGCGCAACTTCAAATACGTCTTTGGCACGCTGCCGCCGGCCAGCGACTACTTTGGTTCCACGCTGGCGATGATGAAGCAGCTCAAGCCCATGCCGGGCAAGATCGCGCTGTTGTTTGCCGATGACGCTTTCGACGTTTCGGTGGCCGATGGCACGCGGCCCTTGATTCAACGGCAGGGGTTCGATCTGGCCTTCGATCAGAAATACGCCTCCAACGCCTCGGACTTTGGTTCCATCATTGCCCAGATCAAGGCCAAGCAGGTGCAGGCCGTGCTGGTCGCGGGCCATGAAACCGAAGTGCTCAACTTCATCCGCCAGGCCAAGAGCCTGAACTACGCGCCGCTGATGTATTCCTTTACCGTGGGCGTGCCCAGCGCGGACTTTCGCAAGTCGATTGGGGCCGATGCCGATTACGCCTTCGGCATGACTTCGTGGATGCCCTCGGCCGATCAGAAAGACCGCTGGTTTGGCGACGGAGCGGCCTTTAACAAGGCATGGATCGCCAAATACCAGTACGAGCCGGACTACCACGCGGCCAGCGGCGTGGCCGACGTGGAGGCGCTGGTTCATGCCATCGAGGCCGCGGGATCGACCGACCCCAAGAAGGTGCGCGATGAACTGGCCAAGGTCAACTTCCCCAGCCTTTACGGCCCCATCAAATTCGCGGCCAACGGCCAGATCAGCCTGCCCCAGCAGGTCATCCAGGTGCAAAAGGGCGAGGTCAAGACGATTTATTCCGACAAGTTCCTGTCCCAGCCGCTGTACCCGATGCCTGTCTGGGACAAGCGTTGAGCCTGGGCGGCTGCCCGTCCTTGAGTCCAGTCGCGCGGCGCTGCCTGGACGGGATTGACCACGCTTGTCTTGTCACTGGCGAATACCGCTGTTTCCATGAAAACGCATAACACCACGAGGATGGGCGCTTGATGCAACTGCTGTTTCAGGTTCTGCTCAATGGCATCTTGCAGGGCGGGCTGTATGCGCTGATGGCGCTGGGGCTGGCGCTGGCGTGGGGCGTGCTCAACATCGTCAATCTGGCGCACGGCGCTTTCATCATGCTGGGCGGCTACGTGGTGTGGGCGCTGTACGCGCACACCGGCATCGACCCTTTCGCGCTGTTGCCGGCGGCCGCGGTGGCGTTGGCCGCGCTGGGCTATGGGGTGCAGCGCGGCGTGTTCAACCTGGTGATCCGCGGGCCGATGTTCAACACGCTGCTCATTACCTTCGGGCTGGAGGTGGTGCTGACCTATCTGGCGCAAATCATTTTCAGCGCCGACTACCGCACCATCAATCCCAGTTACGCGGGCCGCAGCGTTACCCTGGCGGGCGCGACGCTGCCGCTGGTCAATCTGGCGGCCTTTGCGCTGGCGTTGGCGCTGACGCTGGCGATGTGGCTGTTCCTGCTGCGCACGCGGGTGGGGCGGCGCATCCGCGCCACGGCGCAGAACCTGGTGGCTGCGCGCCTGTACGGCGTGGAGCCGCGCCATCTGTATGCGCTGACCTTTGCCATCGGCGCGGCGCTGGCGGGCGTGGCCGGCGGGCTGTTCGGCATGGTCTCGCAACTCAACCCTTACATCGGCGCGACGCTGACGGCCAAGTGCTTTGCCATCGCCATCATCGGCGGGCTGGATTCGCCGCTGGGCGTGATCGTCGGCGGGCTGGTGCTGGGCATCATCGAAGCCTTTGCCTCGCTGTGGCTGGGTTCGACTTTCGTGGACGTGGTCAGCTTCGGCCTGCTGGTGCTGGTGCTGATCGTGCGGCC
>JAIRQU010000122.1 GCA_031256305.1 Burkholderiaceae bacterium | reverse complement strand
CATGAGAGAGATGTCCTTTCGTGCTGATGGAAAATCATCGGATTGGGTAATCGTAAACGCAATCTGGCTTGAATTATTGTCTCAGGGGGCATTTGAACGCGATGATGACGCCCGTTCAGGCCGCGTGTGATCGTTTCTGGCCGCGCCAGCGTTTTCTCTTGGCGCATAGGTTCGGTTGACGCTTGACGGGCGCTCGCCAAAGCGTGATGGCTGCTGCCCGTTGGGCCGGTTGAAACCGGGACGGTCGAAGTTGGACATGCCGGGCCGGCCGGGCCGTGGCGGCGGATGGTAGCCGCCGCCGCTACCGCCGTAAATGCCCAGCGATACACTCGGTCCGTAGTAGCCCGGTGTCACGCCGTAATAGGCATTGGGTGCGTAATAAGTGGCGCCGGGGTAGACGACGGCACCGCCACCGGCGGCAGGATAGGCGGGATAAGCTGCGGCGGCGGGTGCGGCTTGATAGCCATAGCCCTGATCCATGGGGACTGCCACGCATCCCGACAGCAGCAGCGTCGCCACGCCGCAAGCCATTGCTCCCGCGCCCCATCGCCAGTGACAACGCCTGATGTTTACTGATTGGGCCATAGCCTGTTCTCCTTTGCGTGCTTGATCGGCAGATATGAAAAAAAGTGCATCTGTGTTTCCAACTGTAACGCTTTTCAGTGTGTGCAAAAATTCACGGTGAGTTGCCGTATGGCCCGCGTCCTGGGTTCGGGCTGACGCACGGCGGTTCGGCGGCGCGGTGGATGTCAGCGCCGAGGAGATGTGTTTGGTATTGACCTGGGCACTGACATGATGGTAACAGCATAAAATGGATATAAAATGAAACCGTTAATTTGTCTTGCTTTGATGACTTCGGTTTTGACCGTTGCAGCGCGTGCGCAAACCTGTTGGCCTGAAGCAGGATTTTCACCCGAAGGCAGCGCGGCGCGGTTGGTGGACCAGGCCATAGATTCAGCCAGAAAATCTATCCGGCTGGCCGGTTACAGTTTTACCTCTCCCGATATTGTCAGGCGCTTGATCAAAGCTAAGCGGCGAGGCGTGAATGTCTCCGTAGTGGTTGATGCCAGAAATAACCTTGAGGAAGACCAATCAGGTAAAGGCAGGGTGGCGCTTAATTTACTGTCTGGGGCAGAAATTCCTGTACGGGTAATAGATATTTATTCCCTGCATCATGATAAATATATTGTAATTGATGATGACACGGTTGAAACAGGCTCTTTCAATTATACTGTTTCAGCGGCCCGGTATAATAGTGAAAATGTTATTGTGCTGTGGCATTGCCAGAATATCGCGCAAGCCTATCTGAATCACTGGAATAGTCGCTGGAAGCAGGGGCGGGACTGGCAAATTGAATATTGAAACAAGGTAACGTGATTAAAATAATGATCTTGCAGGGAACGGCTGTCAGGGCGGGTCAAGTTTTACGGTTACGCAGTCACGCAAACAGTGCCGCAAGCTGCTTGCGGTTGCGGCGGTTGAGCCAGCGCCAGACCGCGCGTCCTTCCAATCCGAAGGGACCCCAAACCGCGATGGCCTGACCTTCGCCGCTGGCGGTGGCGTGCAGGCGCTTAACCTTGGGCGCGGCGCTGAATGCACCGCCATAAAGGGCGGCGCGCAAATTGGCGTCCAGCGCCGGACCGTATTCGGCGCTGGCGTCAGGGGGAACGATGAAGACCTGACGGTGGCTTTCGCTTTGCAGCCGCTCGTTGACTTGCGGCGCGCCGCTTTCGGTCAATTGCAGTCCCGATTGCAGCAGCCACGCGGGGTAGCCGGTGTCGCTGGCGATGACCGGCGCGTCGCATTGCAGGCTGGCGCCACTGGCCAGTTGCGCGGAGTTCCCGTCGAGGCCGACGCAATTGTCTTGTAGCACGGTGACGTTCAGGCGTTTCAAGCGCGCAAGCACGCGCTGGGCTAGCTTGGGCGGTTCACCGGGCAAGAGCGGTTTGTCTTGCGTGTTGCCGGCGATCCAGGTGATGCGGCTGCCGTGCGGCACGGCGAGCACCGGCGCGGCGGTCATGGCCAGTTCGGCGGCGGCCAGGGTTTCGCCGATGACCGCGACATGCAGGGCACGCGCGCCCGCCAGATCGCACAGACGCGGCCACAGCCGCAGGAAAGCGGCATTCGGGCGCACGAACAGTGCGTGCTGGCGCGCACCGGGGATGGCTGCTTCAAAAACCGCGCGGTCGGCGTCTGGTTCGATGTCGATGGAGAGGAGGTCGTAGGGCAGGGCGTTGCCATTGGCAAGCTGCACCTGCCGTGCCGCCGGGTCAAGCGCGCGCACTTGCGCCAGCATGGAACCTACGCCGCTTTCTTCCACCAGCCGAGCCAGTGGCACGCACAGATCCTCGGATGTGTATTGCCGTGCGATGAATCCGGCGAGCATGGCGCTTTCGATGAATTGCGGGTGCACAGCGATCAGCGTTACGCTGATGTCGCCCGTGCCCAGCCGGGCCAGGTTTTTGAGCACCCGCACATGCGCGCGGCCAGCGCCCAGCAGGAGCAGGTGTTTCCGGTTGGGGGTGGTGGATGTCGTCATGGGGGCAGTGTATCGGTATGGCGGGCGCGTCCATTGCGGTTCTCACAGATACCTGACCCTGAAAACCGCGCTTTCGTCCTCACGTCAGCGTTGCAAATCCTTGAGATGCCGCCTGGCATCGCTGCGGTTTACGCCTTGCCGTGAACGCCAATTCATGGATTCCATTGTGCGCAATCATGCGTGTAGCATTACACCAGCGCCTGGGCAAATTCGCGCGCGTTGAAGGTTTGCAGGTCTTCGAGTTTTTCACCCACGCCTATGAAATAGACCGGCACCGGCTTTTCGCGGGCGATGGCGCACAGTACGCCGCCCTTGGCGGTGCCGTCGAGCTTGGTGACGATCAGCCCGCTCAGAGGCGTGGCGGCGTCGAATGTCTTGACCTGTGCCAGTGCGTTCTGGCCGGTGTTGCCATCGATGACCAGCAACGTCTCGTGCGGCGCGGTGGCATCGGCGCGGGTAATTACGCGCCCGATCTTGGCCAGTTCGTCCATCAAATTCTTTTGCGTGGGCAGGCGTCCGGCGGTGTCGATCAGCACCACGTCACGCCCGCGCGCGCGTCCGGCGGCTACGGCGTCGAAAGCCACTGCTGCCGGGTCCGCGCCCTGCTGGCTGATGACTTCCACCTGGTTGCGGTCCGCCCACACGGCCAGTTGCTCGCGCGCCGCGGCGCGAAAAGTGTCGGCCGCGGCCAGCAGCACCGTTGCGCCCGCATTCGCCAGATGCCGGGTGAGCTTGCCGATGGACGTGGTTTTGCCCGCGCCGTTGACGCCTTCGACCATGATGATGGTGGGGCGGTATTGCCCCACGACCAGCGTTTTTTGTAGCGGCGCGAGCAGATCGGCGATGGCCTCGGCCAGCAAGGCGCGCACGGCTTGCGGCTCGGCGGCGCGTGCGGCCTTGACGCGGCGCTTGAGGTCATCGAGCAAGAACTGCGTCGCGGCCATGCCCGCGTCGGCTTGCAGTAGCGCCGCTTCCAGGTTTTCATAGAGCGCCTCGTCAATCTGCGCGCCGGTAAAAACCGTGGCGATCGAACTGCTGGTCTTGCGCAGGCCGCTGGTGAGTTTGCCCAGCCAGCCGGCGCGCGGCTGGACGCTGGCGGCTGGCTCGCCGGATGCCTGGGTTTGGAGCGCAAGCAGTGCTCCTGGGGCCGCATGGGGGGCCAGTTCGACACAGGGTTCAGGCATTTCCTGAACTGGCGCGGCAATATCCGCCGCAACGGTTGATGGCGACGCGAGCGGGTCTGGCCCGGCGGTTTTCTTGCGGCGGAAAAAACTGAACATTGCCTCCAATTCTAGGAGGCATTGGCCACTGTTTGAGCCGGCCTATGGGCGGGATTGGCAGTTCAGCAAAGTCCGGCAGAACTCGATCAGCGCGTCGATGTCCTGCGATTTGTCGAACACCGCGTCGGCGCCCAGTTGCAGACAGTGCGCCCGGATATCGGGCGTGGCGTAGTTGGACAGTACCACCACTTTTTGATACGGTGCGCGCTGGCGACACGCTTGCAGCACACCCAAACCGCAACCTTGTTTGAGGAAGAGATCAACGATGGCCAGATCCCAATCCGGGTGAGCCGGCGGCGGGTTGTCTGGCGACGGCCCGTCATTCGCGCCGGTTTTGCCGGTCAGCCAAACGCTGCTCTGCTGCTCGGTTTCGGCGTAGTCGAGTACGGTGATGCCGGCCAACTCTTCCAGCGTGGCAATCAGGTTGTCGCGGATGGTGGCGTTGTCTTCGACGAGGTAGGTGCGCAAGACGGGCGTGGCAATCATGGCAGTGCGCCAGGATAAATGTATTGGGGCAGAAAGCGTTATGAATCAGTTTAAGCGCTAGGGACAAGCCCGTCTGTCAGCATGGTGCTACTGGCAGTGTGGAAATTGTCTTACGCGGCGGTTTCATGGCATGTCTGGAAGCGGGATATTGCAGTGCCGCGCGCCGCCGCCGCACACCGGGCAACGCGGGTCGCGCGCAAACGCGATTTCGGTCATGCGCATGGCGCGCGCGTCAATCATCATCAGCCGCCCCGTCAGACAGGGCCTGACGCCGCACAGGCGCTTGAGGGCTTCGGCGGCCTGGGCGCTGCCGACGATGCCCGTCAGTGGCGCGAATACGCCCATGGTGGCGCAGGCCACTTCCGGCGCGGCCTGGTCGGGCGGGAATAGGCAAGCGTAGCAAGGCGCGCCCTCTTGCGCCGGGTCAATTACGGTGACCTGACCATCCCATCCGGTTGCCGCACCGCTGACCAGCGGTGTGCCATGCCGCACGCAGGCGGCGTTGACGGCATGGCGCGTGGCGTAGTTGTCGCTGCAATCAAGCGCAATATCCGCGTCCGGCAACAGCGCGTCAAGCAACGGCGCATCGGCGCGTTGCG
>JAIRQU010000267.1 GCA_031256305.1 Burkholderiaceae bacterium | reverse complement strand
GCCCAATTGACCGCTGATGCGCTCCAGACGATTCTTGCGCGCTGAACAGGCCGCCCTGAACTGGCACGGGCCGGGCCTGATCGCCGGCGTCGATGAAGCCGGGCGCGGGCCGCTGGCCGGGCCGGTGGTGGCCGCCGCCGTCATCCTCGACCCGCGCCGGCCCATCGCCGGGCTGGCCGATTCCAAGCAACTCACCGCGCGGCGGCGCGAGGCGCTGTTCGACCAGATTTGCGACAAGGCGCTGTGCTGTGCCATCGCCGAGGCGTCGGTGGAAGAAATCGAATGCCTGAACATCCTGCACGCCACGCTGCTGGCCATGCAACGCGCGGTCACCGGGCTGCGCCTGCCGCCGGCGCGCGTGCTGATCGATGGCAACCGCCTGCCCCAATTGCCCATGCTGGCCGAGGCCATCGTCGGCGGCGACGCCAAGGTCGATTGCATTTCGGCCGCCTCAATCCTGGCCAAGGTACACCGCGACCGCTGGTGCGCGCAAGTCGATCAACTCTGGCCGCAATACGGCTTTGCCGCGCACAAGGGTTACGGCACGCCAGCGCACTTGGCGGCGCTGGCGCGCCACGGCCCATGCCCCGTGCACCGGCACGGCTTTGCGCCGGTCAAGGCGGCGCTGGCGCGGCTGTGACGGCCCTTGCTTTTATGTCCCGCTTGCGCGGCCGCCCCGCGCGGGCAGGCGCAATGCGGCGGCGGGTCTGCCGTTGGAGTTGGGCCAGAAACGCCGCATCGCCCAGCGCCCAGCCGCCGCGCCCGGCGCGCTCAATGGCCTGCGCCTGCGCTTCGGTCACGCCCGTTTCGGCGTGCGCGGCATAGGCCGCTTCGCGCGCGAAGGGGGTGTCGCCCAGCGCCCAATACGCGGACGGCGGCGTCAGACTGAGGTCACTGCGCAAACCGGCGTAATGCGCATGGCTGGACCACGGGTAGTCCGCTGCCCGGGCCGCCAGTCCCTCCGCCACGGGACGCGCATCCATCAGCGCCATGCAGACCAGCACATGGCGATCCGGTTGCAGCACCGTGGCGCGGTAGCGCCCTTCCCACAGCGTGCCGCTGCGGCCATGCCGCCGGTTGAAATAGCGCACGTAATCGCGCCCTATGGCCTGGATCAGGCGCGGCAGACTGTCCGCATCTTCGGGCGTGAGCAACAGCCGCACCTGACTGGGCAGCAGCACGTAGGCGTGCAACCGCGCCCGGCACGGCCCCAGCGCCGCCCGCAAGCGGGCCAGCCAAGCATCCCGGTCTTCGTCATCGGCAAACACCGCGCGCGCGTCATTGCCCGTGAGCAACACCAGATGCGGATAACCAGGAATCGTCAAACGCGGCAGCCGGGCCATGGCGGGACTTTACCGCTTTGCAAAACCCGCAAAGATTCACGATGCGACAATGACCACATGAACGTTTCCTCTGTCGCTGAAACCATGCGCCTGCTGGGCGCGCAGGCGCGTTCGGCCTCGCGCCTGATGGCCCGCGCCAGCGCAGCGGACAAGGCGCGTGCGCTGCGCCAATTGGCCCGCCTGCTGCGCGAGCGGGGCCAGCCGCTGGCCGCAGCCAATCAAACCGACCTGGCGCGCGCCAAAGCCGCGGGCGATTTGTCCGCGCCGCTGCTCGACCGCCTCAAGCTCACGCCCGCAACCCTTGAAACCTGCGCGCAAGGCTGCGAGCAACTGGCGGCCATGCCCAACATCGTGGGCGAAGTCTGGGGCCTGCGCGAGCAGCCCAGCGGCATCCGCGTGGGCCGGATGCGCGTGCCCATCGGCGTATTTGGCATGATTTACGAAAGCCGCCCCAATGTCACCATCGAGGCGGCCAGCCTGTCGATCAAGAGCGGCAACGCCTGCATTCTGCGCGGCGGCAGCGAGGCGCTGGCTTCCAACCAGGCGCTGGCCGCGCTGGTGCGCGAAGCGCTGGCCAGCGCCAGTCTGCCGCCCGATGCGGTGCAACTGGTGCCCACCGCCGACCGCGCCGCCGTCGGCCACCTGATCGCCATGCCCGACTATGTGGATTTGATTATTCCGCGCGGCGGGCGCGGGCTGATTGAGCGCATCAGCCGCGAGGCCAAGGTGCCCGTCATCAAACACCTGGATGGCAACTGCCACACCTACATTGACGACCCGTGTGATTTGGACTTGGCCGTGACCGTCACCGACAACGCCAAGACGCAGAAATACAGCCCCTGCAACGCCACCGAAAGCCTGCTGGTAGCGCGCGGCGCGGCGCGCGATTTTCTGCCGCGCATCGGCGCGGTGTTCGCGGCCAAGGGCGTGGAAATGCGCTGCGACGCCCAATCCAGGGCCATCCTGCAAGCCGTGCCCGGCGCGCAGATTAAAGATGCCGATGAGGCCGACTGGAGCGCCGAATACCTGGCGCCCATCATCAGCATCAAGGTGGTGGCCGATGTCGATGAGGCCATTGCGCACATCAACCGCTACTCCAGCCACCACACCGACGCCATCCTCACCCGCGACCACCAGCACGCCCAGCGTTTTCTGCGCGAAGTCGATTCGGCCAGCGTCATGGTCAACGCCAGCACGCGCTTTGCCGACGGCTTTGAATACGGCCTGAGCGCCGAAATCGGCATCAGCACCGATAAATTCCACGCCCGCGGCCCGGTCGGCGTGGAGGGGCTGACCTCGCTCAAATGGGTGGTGCTGGGCCAAGGGCAGATACGCGGCTGATACCCGTGCGCGCGCCGCCAGCCAGCCATTGACCGGAGGGAGCCATTGCAGCGCCTAGAATGGGCGGGCAACAGATTTTGTTTTCCGCCGCATGGTTCCTCATCTCATCACGGCCTTGGCCGGCCCTCTCAACGAACTGGAGCAGCGCGTTCTGGACGCCACGCCAGCCATTGAGCGTTGGTTCCGTCTGGAATGGATGGAGCACACGCCGCCCATTTACGCGGCCATCGACATTCGCAATGCCGGCTTCAAGGTCGCGCCAACCGATGCCAATCTGTACCCTACGGGCTGGCACAACCTGGCCGGCGACGTGATGCCGCTGGCGGTGCAGGCCGCGCAGGCGGCCATCGAGAAAATTTGCCCGGAAGCGCGCAACCTGCTGATCGTGCCGGAAAACGGCGCGCCCGGCAGTTTTTACCTGGAGAATCTGGCCCGTTTGCGGGAAATCTTCGGCATGGCGGGACTGAATGTACGGTTTGGTTCGATTGACCCGGCGCTCAGAAAAAACCAGACGTATCCACTGTCCGGCGGCGGGAGCATCGCGTTCGAGCCAGCGCTGCGCATCGGCCCGGCGGCGCTGCGCATGGGCCTCAAGCACTTCGATCCCTGCACCATTTTGCTCAACAACGCGCTGGCCGCGGGCGCGCCGGGCATTCTGGAAGATCTGTACGAGCAATACCTGTTGCCGCCGTTGCAAGCGGGCTGGACCGTGCGGCGCATGAGCCGCCATTACCAGTGCCACGAGGAAATCTGCAAACGCTTCGGCAAGTTGTTGGGCATTGACCCGTGGCTAATCCACCCGCTGTTTGCCGCCTGCGGCGAAATCGCCCCAGGCGCCCCGCTCAACGCCGAAGCGCTGCGCGAACAAGTCAACGGGCTGTTCTCAAAAATCCGGCGCAAGTACAAGGAATACGGCATTCGGGACAAGCCGTTCGCAGTCATCAAGGCGCGCGGCCATTTGCTGCATTTGGCCGCCGTGCGCGACGTCAAAGAACTCGACGCGCTGCTGGCGCATTTGCCCAAGGGCAAGAACGGTAACGGTAAAGCCGCGCGGCCCGGCGCGGTTTCGAGCGAAATTCTGGTACAGGAAGGCGTGCCCGAAGCCGAGCGCATCAACGACGCGCAGGCCGAACCGGTGGTCTATACCATCGACCGTCACGTCATCGGAGGATATTACCGGGTATGCGCCAAGCAGGACGCGGGCGAACGCACACGCTACGTCCCGCTGGCGTTCGCCGGCCATGCGCAACTGCCGCGCCCGGCGCCGGAGAACAAAGACGGCGCGGCCGCGCCCAATCGCTTCTATCTGTACGGCGTGGTGGGACGGCTGGCGCTGGTCGCCGCCAGTTATGAGCTGGAAGCGACCGACCCGCAAATGCTCACGCTCGACGACGCGGTCTAGGGCGCAGCCGCATACGCGCCCTCCACCGCCCCGTCTCCTGATAAGGGAAAAACCCGCATGCCATCGCAATCCGCGAATAGAACTTCTTTGCCCGTGCTGATGCTGGGCGCGCTGGGCGTCGTTTTTGGCGACATCGGCACCAGTGTGCTCTATACCATCAAGGAGGTTTTTCATGAAGGCCATCATGTGCCCTTCACCCACGCCAATGTCTATGGCGTGCTGTCGCTGGTGTTCTGGACGCTGACGATCATCGTCTCGGTCAAATACGTCACCCTGGTGCTGCGCGCCGACAACCATGGCGAAGGCGGCTTGATCGCCCTGCTGGCGCTGGCCTCGCAATCCATCGGTTCGCACGCGCCCATATTGCGGCGGCTGATGCTGCTGGTGGGCATCTTTGGCACCTGCCTGTTTTACGGCGACGGCGTTATTACGCCCAGCATTTCGGTGCTCTCGGCGGTGGAGGGGCTGGAAGTGATTTCACCAGGATTCCAGCGCGGCGTGCTGCCGCTGACGCTGCTGGTGCTGTTCCTGCTGTTCTGGGGCCAAAAGCGCGGCACCGGCGGCATCGGTAAATTCTTCGGCCCGGTCATGCTGACATGGTTCCTGACCATCGCGGCGCTGGGGGTGTACCGCATCATCGGACACCCGGCGATCCTGCTGGCGCTCTTGCCGACCTATGCGCTGGGATTCATCGGCAGAAACCCCGGTATCGCATTCGTCATCCTGGGCGCGGTGGTGCTGTGCGTAACTGGCGGCGAGGCGCTCTACGCGGACATGGGGCACTTTGGCAAAAGCCCGATCCGGCTGTCCTGGTTCTTTCTGGCGATGCCCGCGCTGGTGCTCAACTATTTTGGTCAAGGCGCCTTGCTGCTGGTTCATCCCAATGCGGTGCATAACCCGTTCTTTCACCTCGCGCAGGGCTGGTTTATGCTGCCGTTGGTGGTATTGGCAACGGTAGCCACGGTAATCGCTTCGCAAGCGCTGATCGCGGGCGCGTTCAGCGTCACCAAGCAGGCCATCCAGTTGGGTTTTCTGCCGCGTCTGCAAGTGCGCCACACCAGCACGCGCGATCTGGGGCAGATCTACTTGCCTTTTGTCAACTGGGCCTTGTTCGGCATGATTGTGCTGACGGTGATGATGTTCAAGTCATCGGACAACCTGGCGGCGGCCTACGGCATCGCGGTAACGCTGGACATGCTCATCACCACCACGCTCACGTTCTTCGTGATCCGCTACGGCTGGGGCTATCCGCTTACGCTGTGCCTGGCGGCCACGGGGTTTTTCTTCGTCATCGACTTCACGTTCTTCTCGTCGAACCTGATGAAGGTGATCGACGGCGGCTGGTTTCCGCTGCTCATCGGCGGCACGGTATTCATGCTGATGCTGACCTGGCGGCGCGGGCGCGAGCTGATGGGCAATGCGCTGCGCGCCAATGCCATTGAACTTCAGTCCTTCCTGGACTCGGTATTCATGGCGCCGCCCGCGCGCGTGGCCGGCACCGCGATTTTCCTGATCTCGCAGCCGGGCATGGTTCCCAATGCGCTGCTACACAATTTGAAGCACAACAAGGTGCTGCACACACAGAATCTGTTCGTGCATGTGCGCAGCCACGAGGTGCCCTGGATCGGCATGGACAAACGCCTGGAACTCGAATCGCTGGGACACGACTGCTGGCAGGTCGTGCTCAATTACGGCTTCAAGAACGACCCGGACTTGCCGCGCTCGCTGGCATTGCTCCAGGGGCGCGGGGGCATTGATCTCAACCCCATGACCACCAGCTACTTTCTCTCGCGCGACATCGTCACGCCCACCATAGGCGAAGGCATGAGTTTCTGGCGCGAAAAGCTGTTCGCGCAAATGCACCACAACGCCACATCGGCGGCGGAGTTTTTGAATTTGCCCAACAATGATGTGGTCGAACTTGGCTCCAAGGT
>JAIRQU010000258.1 GCA_031256305.1 Burkholderiaceae bacterium | reverse complement strand
CCGCGGGCATGAACACCTGCCCGAACGCCAGTAGCGCGCGGAATTGTTCACGCGAGTCGATGCGGATGGACTGCGTGTGCTCGCCCGCCAGATCACGCAGCACGCGCTGCAACAAGCTCAAATCCTGGTACAGCAAGGTGGCGGCGGGCTGGCCCTGGGCGGCTTGGCGAATGCTGGCCCAGGTCTTGCGCAGGTAGGCGATGTCTTCCAGCAGCTCGGCGTCCGAGGCGTCCTCGGCATTGGTGCGCAGAATAAAGCCGCCAACCTGCCCGTTCTCGGCGCTCTGCGCGGCCAGCGCCGTCAAGCGCGCGCGCAAGGCTTCGCGCAAATCGGGCACTATCTTTTGCGACACGCCGATATGCGTGTCCTGCGGCAAAAACACCAGCAGCCGCCCGGCAATGCTGATCTGGGTGGACAGCCGCGCACCCTTGGCGCCAATGGGTTCCTTGATCACTTGCACCATCAGCGATTGCCCCTCGAACACCTGTTTTTCGATGGGCTTGGGCGAGGGCGGCGGTTCGCCCTCGGCCAGGGATTCATGCCGATGCCACAGGTCGGCCACGTGCAAAAAAGCCGAGCGCGCCAGCCCCGCGTCGATGAACGCCGATTGCATCCCCGGCAGCACGCGCACCACGCGCCCCAGGTAGATGTTGCCCACCAGGCCGCGTTCGAGCGCACGTTCGACGTGAACCTCCTGCACCGCGCCGTTTTCGACCACCGCCACGCGCGTTTCTTGCGGCGACCAGTTGATGAGGATGTCCTGTTGCATGGCGCGTGTCTTCAGAATTTCAACCCGGCTGCCGCCAGCAGCCGCGCCGTCTCGCACAGCGGCAGGCCCATGATGCCGCTGTAGCTGCCGCTGATGCGCGCCGCGAAGGCCGCCGCACGGCCCTGAATTGCGTAGCCCCCGGCCTTGCCCTGCCATTCGCCGTTGGCAACGTAAGCGGTTATGTCGCGCGACGTTAACGCCACAAAACGCACGCGGGATGCCGACAGCGCGGTGTGCGTGCGGCCCTTGGCGTCACGCACCGCCACCGCCGTTAAGACGCGGTGTCCGCGGCCCGATAGCGCGCGCAGCATGGCAGCGGCGTGGCGCGCATCGCGCGGCTTGCCCAGGATTTGCGCGCCCAGCGCCACCGTGGTATCGGCGCACAGCACCGGCGCGGGCGGCAGGCCCTGCTCCTGAATGCGCCGCGCGGCGGCATCGAGTTTCAACAAAGTCACGCGCCGCACATAGCGCGCGGGCGGTTCGCCGGAACGCTGTGCTTCCAGCGCCTCCAGTCCCCTTGCTTGCGCGGCATCCTGCGGCGCGAGCACGCGAAACGGTACGCCGATCTGATGGAGCAACTGGGTGCGGCGCGGGCTTTGCGAAGCAAGGTAAATGAAATGGACAGGCATCATCGTTGCATCATTCCCGATGGTACGGATGTCCTGCGTTGATCGACCAGGCGCGGTAGAGCTGCTCAATCAGCAGCACCCGCGCCAGCGCGTGCGGCAGCGTCAAATCCGACAGGCGGATGCGCTCGTGCGCGGCGGCGCGCAAACCCGCATCCAGGCCGTCCGGCCCGCCAATCAGCAGCGCCGCGCCATCGCCCGCGCGCTGCCAGTCGTTCAGCCGGATGGTCAGCGCCTGCGTGGTCAGCGCCGCGCCGCGTTCGTCCAGCGCCACGACGCGCGCGTGTTTGGGCAGCGCCGCTTCGATGCGCGCGCGCTCCGCGGCCATGCACTGCGCGGCAGTCTTGCCCCCGGCGCGCGGTTCGGTCTTGACGGCCTTGAGTTCCACCCGCAAATCCGGCGGAAAGCGTTTGGCGTAATCATCCCACGCGGCCCGCGCCCAATCGGGCAAGCGCTGGCCGACGGCGATGATGACCAATCGCACCGCGCGCTCCGGTCAGGTTGTCTTGCGGGCTTGGGTTTTCCGGGCGGCTGTCTTTTTGGCGGGGACTTTGGCTGCGGATTTTGGGGTCGCGTTTTCCCCGCAACCTTTGCCGCCGCCGCGCGGGTGGTACGTCTGGCGGGCGCTGGCGCGGCAGATTTCTTGGCCGATGTTTTTGAAGTTTCCGCTATCGGGCTGCGGGTTCGACTCCCATCGCTTTTGTCCTTGCCCACTGCTGTCTTTGAGGAGGTTGCCGTTTTCACCGCAACGGTTTTTGGGGCTGGCGTTTTCTTGGCGGCGGTTTTCGCTGCCGTTTTCTGGGCTGGCGATTTTGCCGCAGTCTTTTTCACCACGGGCGCTGGCGCGGCGGGCTTGGGCGCGCCGATCTTCAGCCGCACGGGCTTGTCGCCCCAGATTTCTTCGAGCCGGTAATACTGGCGGATGGCCGGCTGCATCACGTGCGCCACCGCCGCGCCGCAGTCGATGATGATCCACTCGCCGTTTTCCTCGCCTTCCAGACGTGGCCTGGAAAAGCCTGCCGCGCGCACCTTGTCGCGCACGCTGGCGGCAATGGCTCGGCTCTGGCGGTTGCTTGCGCCGCTGGCGATCAGCACCCGCTCGAACAGCGGCGAGAGGTGCGCCGTGTCGTAGGCACGAATATCACGGGCCTTGATATGTTCCAGCCCATCGACGATGGCGCGCTGGAGTTTCTGGATGTCCTTGCGGGCTGCGGCTTGGCTCATGGGGTGGTCTGATAAAGATGATGTTCGGCAATATACCCCGCCACGGCGGGCGGTACCAGATGGCCGATGGGCAGCCCCCGCGCCACGCGGCAGCGGATGCCGGTAGCGCTGTGCGGCATGGCGGGCAGGTCCAGCACGCGCACGCGCGCCGGGTCGCAGGGCACGCCGGGCAGCGGATTTTCAGCATTGAACGGTACGCCGCCCGTCTCATCGCCCGCGCGCGCGGCAATCGAAATGCAGGCCATGCGCGCAATCTCCTGCGCATCACGCCAGCGGTAAAAAAACCCGGCCTGGTCCGCGCCGATTTGCAGCACCAGCAGTGCGCCAGGATATTGCGCGGCCAGTTCGCGCAGCGTATCGATGGTGTAGGTTGGCCCGGCGCGGCGCAGTTCGCGGTCATCAACCACCGCGCGCGGGATGG
>JAIRQU010000006.1 GCA_031256305.1 Burkholderiaceae bacterium | reverse complement strand
CTGGGGCGCGCTACGCGACTTCTGGCAGGACAACGGCTTTCTGCTGGCCATTGATGACCCCAAGGTCGGCGTGATGGAAACCGATTGGGCCGAAAACCGCGCCAAGATTCCCGATGACTTTATCCGCAACACGCTGGGCAAACTGTTTGATTCGCTGTATTCGACCGGCGAACGCGACCGCTTCCGCACCCGGGTGGAACACACGGCCAACGGGGGTACGGACATCTACATCACCCACCAGGGCATGGAAGAGGTCTATACCGACGCCCAGCACGACACCACCGCCTGGCAGCCGCGCCGGGAAGATCCGGGGCTGGAAGCGATATTCCTGCGCCGCCTGATGGTCAAGCTCGGCGTCTCGCAGGAAGAAGCCAAGACACAAATCACCAACGCTGAAACGGCAGCCACCGCGCAAGCGGGCGCCGCGCAAATTGTCACCGTCAACGGCCAGCAGGCGCTTGAATTCAAGGATCAATTCGATCATGCCTGGCGGCGCGTCGGACTGGCGCTGGACCGCAGCGGCTTCACGGTGGAAGACCGCGATCAGAGCAAGGGGCGGTACTTTGTGCGCTACGCCGATCCCACGGCCGAGAAAAAAGAGCCGGGATTCTTGGCCAAGCTGTTCGGCAAGAGCAGCGCGCCACTGCCCACCACACGCTACCAGATCGCGGTCAAGGCCGATGCGGCGGGCGTCACGACCGTTACCGTGCTCAAGGAAGACGGCACGCCCGCCGAGGACAAGGACGCGCAGCGCATCGTCAAGGTACTGGCCGGCGAGCTGAAGTAACCGGTGCTGCGTTTTCGCAGCCTGTCCAGCGGCAGCGCGGGCAATGCCACGCTGATTCAAGCCACGGATGGAACAGCCTCGCGCCCCGCGCGGCTGCTGGTGGATTGCGGCCTGAGCGTGCGCCAGATTGAGCGGCGCTTGCAAGCCGCGGGCGCGGCCATTGCGGAGCTGGACGCGCTGTTCATCACCCACGAACATGCCGACCACCTGGGGCAGGCGCTGCCTTTAGCGCTGCGCGCGGGCATTCCCGTGTGGGCCAGTCAGGGCACTTGGGACGCGGCGCTGGCGCAGGCGGACCCGCCACTGACGCAAGCCATCGCGCCGCTGATGCGCATTGCCCACGACCACACGCCTATCGCCATCGGCGCGTTGCTGGCTGAACCGTTCACCGTGCCGCACGACGCGCGCGAACCGTTGCAACTGCGCGCCAGCGACGGCGCGCGGCGGTTGGGCATATTGACCGATCTGGGACACGTCACGCCGCACGCCATCGACATGCTGCGCGGTTGCCAGGGGCTGCTGCTGGAAAGCAACCACGACCCCGGCCTGCTGGAACGTTCCAGTTACCCGCCGTTCTTGAAACACCGCATTCGCGGACCGCATGGGCACCTCAGCAATGCCCAAGCGCTGGAAGCGCTGGCGCAACTCAAGCACCCAAGCCTGACTGCCGCGGTCGCGGCGCATTTGAGCGAGCGCAACAACCGTCCCGAATGGGTGCAGGCCGGTTGGGCTGCCGCGCTAGGCTGTGCGCCCAGTGATATCCGCGTATCCAGCCGGCGCGGGCTGGGCTGGATCGAGGTCTAGAACTTTCGTAAAAACGCCCAGCGACGCCATCCCGCGCTTGATGGCAAATGTGCCGCGCACGCCGTCTCGATCCCCTGAAAAAAAGCCGCTCGATACCGAGCGGCTTTTGCTTGCGCGAAAACTCAGTCCAAATTAATTGGTCGCGGCACTCGCGGCATTTTGGACTGCGGTAGCCGCGGCGGAAGCGGCATCAGTCGCGGCCGAAGCCGCATCGGTCACGACGGCGGAAGCGGCATCGGTCACGGCAGCGCCGGCGGTAGAAGCGGCATCCACGGCGGCGGAGGCGGCATCCGTGGCCACGGAAGCAGCCTCATCAGCAGCGGAAGCCACCGGAGCCGGGGCAGCGGGCGCGGGCTGGCTGTTGTCCTGGCTGCATGCGCTCAGACCAGCAACAGCCGCCAGCAATGCGACGAGAAGAAGCGACTTTTTCATTGCAAATTCCTTTTGGAGTAACGGTAATAAAAACTAGAAGAGTTCGGGCAAGCCCTTCAACCGTGAACTCACCGGCTGTGCACTGTGCTTCCCGCTCAAATGGAAATTATAGCAAGGACTTGTGCAATAAAACACGGCTCGTCCGCCGCGATGATGCTTCCTGACTAGGGAATTGATATTTATAACCCTGCTACAGACGCGGGAAATCCCGCCGCGCTGCGGCGCAGCCACTCCCCGATCCGCTCGCGCAGCGCCACGCGCGAGCGCGGATCGCACGTGGCCAGGCCGGTGCAGCGTTCCAGATCGTCGCGCCGCATAGCCCATTGCAGCGTCCACAGCAGGCTGGGCAGTTCCTGCGCATCGCCCTCGCGCCAGCGGCGGCATTCGATCTTGTGCGCCCACTGCACTCGCCACTGGACAAATCGCGCGTGCCGCCGTACCACTTCGTCATAGCTGGCGGCCAGCAAGGTCACGCGCCCCTGACCCGTGGTCAAGGCCCAGTCATTGAGGCTTTGCACCACCGCGCGCTCGCCCAGCGGCCAGTCGGAAAAATCCGGGTCGCTCAGGATCAGCTCGGCTACGCCCGCGTGCGCGGCCGCCGCCAAGCCGTCGCGCAGCAACTGGCCAAATGCCTCGCGCCCCGCGTAGCGGCCCTCGTACCAGCCCCCGGCAGGCCAGACTGCCGCAGGTGTTTCGGCTCCCTGGATAGCTTGCGCGGGCGTTTTTTCAGCCGCGCCCATGCAGCCACCCCGCCTCGCGCCATTGCCCGATCAGTTCCCGTGCATCGGCGCTCAGCCGTTTGCATTCGGCGGCGGTCAACGTGCGCCGGTCGGCCAGCCGCCGCATCAAGGCAGCATCGGCGCCGCTGGCGCGAAAGCTCTCGCCGTTAATGAACACCAGCGCGCCACTGTGCGCGCCGCCTGTGTCGCCGTAAAGCATCCGGGTTTTGCGGTCAAGCGCGATCCCGCCGTCCTGATTGGCCTGCTCATCTTCGCCGCGCGCCTCGAACCACACCGTCGGCTTGGGTTCGGTCAGCGTCTCGCCCAGGTATTGCAGCAGCCCCTGATTTTTCGCCAGCGCGGCCAGCGCCTGATCCAACGCCGCACGTGCAAAGTCCAGCATCGCGGGCGGCATCGCGCCGGGCTGCGCAGTGGCGCTTTGCCGGGGATCGCGGTACACCGCCTCGGACATCAGATCGCCGCAATCGTCGGCCAGACGCAGCAGCACTTCGCGCGCCAGCTCGGCGCGCACCGGCTGCCGGAAGCCCGCCGAACAGGTCACGCACTCGCCCTCGGCCACACCGTCGTGCGCCCAGCCCGGCGGCAAATACAGCAGATCGCCCGGCGCCATAAGGTGTTCCTGTTCCGGCTCGAATTGCGCCAGAATTTTGACCGGAAGCCCCTCAATCAGGGTCCGGTTTTTCTGCCGCCCGATGCGCCAGCGCCGCCGCCCTTGCGCTTGCAGCAGGAATACGTCGTAGCTGTCGAAATGGGGTCCCACGCCGCCGCCGTCAGCCGCATAAGAAATCATCAGGTCATCGAGCCGCGCATCGGGTATGAAGCGAAACTGCTCCAGCAGCGCACGCGCCGCATCGCTGTGCAAATCCACGCCCTGCACCAGCACCGTCCAGTTGCCGCTCTTGACGGGCGGCAGGCGCTTGAACGGCCCCCGGCGCAAATGCCATTGCTCGCCCTCGCGCCAGACCAGACGCGATTCCGCCGCGTCGCTGGCGGCCAGGCTAAACAGCGCCGCGCGCGTCAAAACGGGTTTGAAGCCGGGCATCGCGCCATGCACCACCAGCGGCTTTTTCTGCCAATGGCGCTGCATGAATTGCGCGGGCGTCAAGCCGCCCAGCAGCGGCGCGGGCGTGTCGATATGCGGCAGATCAGTCATGAACGCCAAGCATACAGGCAGCGTTGAGCGTGCCAGGCGCATCTTCTGCAAGAAATTCCCCGCGCCAAACGTCAAATGTCCCAAATGCGACAATGCCCGCCATGCAAGTCACCCGCCAATGCGTAGTCGCGCTGACCTGGACGCTGCAAGACACTTTGGGCGAAACGCTCGATACGCTGGACGCGCCGGTTGAGTTTCTGGTCGGCGGCGACGATCTGCTGCCCGCCATCGAGCAGGCGCTGCAAGACAAGCAGGCGGGCGACACGCTCGACCTGCACCTGGAACCCGAACGCGCCTTTGGCGATTACGACGAAACCCGCGTGTATCTGCTCGCCCGCAACCGGCTCCCGGCGGATATCGAACCGGGCATGTTGATCGAAGCAGCGTCACTGCCCGCTGACGCGCTGGCGGACGCAACGCCCGGCGCGCTGCTGACCGTCACCGAGCTATACCCGGAGCACGCTGTGCTCGATGGCAATCACCCGCTGGCGGGCATCGCGCTGCGCCTGCATTTGCACATTGCCGCCGTGCGCCCCGCCACCGCCGAAGAGCTGCGCCGCAAAAGCGCGGGCGCGGGTTTTTTCAAGCTGGAGCGGCAAGGTCTGGTTTAAGCTACCGTCTTGATGCCCGCGCGCTGCAATGCGGCGCGGATGTAGCCCGCCATTTCAGTCATGGCCCGTGAAAAATTCGCGGCTGAACCGCTAACCGCGACCAGACCCTGCGCGTCGATGTGGTGCTGCACCTCGGCATCGCGCGATTGCGCATTAATCACCTGCGTGAGCTTTTGCAGAATAAATGACGGCGTGCCCGCCGGGGCAAAGAAACCAAAGATCGACGATAAGTTGGCGCTGGGCAAGTCCAGCTCGGCCAGCGTCGGCACGCCCGGCAGTTGCTCCTTCAAGCGCGCGGGCGCGGCCACGGCCAGGGGCCGCAGTTGGCCGTCCTTGATCGGGCGGATGAGGGCTGGCCCGGCGGGAATGGCCAGCAGATCGAATTTGCCCGCCAAGGCGTCTGCCGTGATGGCGGCGTCATCCGGGTAAGGCACAGGCGCGATGTTCACACCCGCCGCGGCCTGAACCTGTTCCAAAATCAAATGCCCCAGCGACCCCGCGCCGCGCGTGGCCCACTGGAGCGCGCCCGGCTTTTGTTTGGCGCGCGCCAGCAATGCCTTGAAATCAGCAGTGTCTTGCGCCGATAGCGCGGACGTGGCCAACAGCAGTACGGGCGCAGCGAACAGGCTGGCCACCGGCGCGAAGTCCTTGGCCGGATCGTATGAAATTTTGCCCAGATAAAACGCCCGTACCAGCTCGCTGATGTCGGCAAAGGCCAGCGTATGTCCGTCCGGCGCGGCCTTGACAAGCCCGGCCACGCCTACCGCGTCATGGAACTGATCGGGCGGCGCGTTCACAGCCACGCCAGGCTCGGCCCCCGCCGAGTAGTCCTGATCGGCCCGATCCACGACGTTGACGGCCACGCCGAACGCGGCGCCGAAACGCTCGGCCAGAAAGAACTTCATCATGTTGTAGGGCAAATTGCCAGGCGCGCCCGGCACGATGACCGTGATCGGCTGACCGCTAGGCCAGCCCGTCGGCGTGAACGCAGCCGGCGCGGCAGCCCACGTTTGCCGCGCGCCCAAACCCAGGCCCAGAGCCGAACCCAGCGCCAAGCCAAACATCTGACGGCGCGAGAAAGTGTGG
>JAIRQU010000200.1 GCA_031256305.1 Burkholderiaceae bacterium | reverse complement strand
TGGCCGGGCTGGCATCTGTTCGTGATCTTTGCGCTGGGGCCGTTTTTGATGCACTCGGCGGGTTGCTGCATCAACGACGTGGCCGACCGCGAGTTCGACCGCCACGTCAAACGCACCGTGCAGCGCCCCATCACCACCGGCAAGATGAGCGTGCCCGAAGCGCTGGCCGTTGGCGCCGTGCTGGCGCTGATCGGGCTGGGCATGGCGCTGACTGTCAACTGGCAGACCGTGGTTTGCGCGGTGCCGGCCCTGCTGGTGACCATCCTCTATCCCTTCACCAAGCGGTGGTTCGCCATGCCGCAGGCGGTGTTGGGCGTGGCCTTCGGCTTTGGCATTCTGATGGCCTACACCGCCGCGCGCGGGCGCTTGCCGCTGGAAGCCATCTTGCTGTTCGTCAGCGCCATTGTCTATACGCTGGGCTACGACACCACCTACGCGATGGTGGACCGCGACGACGATCTGAAGATCGGCATCCAGACCTCGGCCATTACGCTTGGACGCACGGACGTGTTCGCCGTAACGAGTTTTTACCTGATATTCCTGCTCGTCTGGCTGGCCGTCATCGCGCATCACTCCGTGGCGGCGGGGCTGCCGGGGCGCGCGCTGCTGTGGCTGGGGCTGGGCTTTGCCGCCGCCGTTGCCCAAGTGGCGTGGCACTACACGCTGATCCGCGGCCGTACCCGCGCGGGCTGCCACCGGGCCTTTCTGAACAGCCACTGGATCAGTTGCGCCATGTTCGTCGGGATCGTGCTGGGGATGATATGAACCGCACGGCGTAATCCGCGCGGCGCTTACGTTCCGGATGGATCGCCCAGTTCCTTGGCGCGCATGGCGGCGGCGTGCAGGGCGCGGATGAAGGCCGGCTGTACGCCCGCAGCGTCCAGCGTCATCAAGGCTGCGTGCGTGGTGCCGCCCTTGCTGGTGACGCGCTCGCGCAAAGTGGCTAGCGGCTCGCTGGCTTGCTCGGCCAGCGCCGCCGATCCGGCAAAAGTGGCGACGGCCAGTTGCCGCGCCTGTTCGGGTACAAGGCCCAGTTCCACGCCCGCGGTCTGCATGGCTTCCAGCACGTAAAAGACATAGGCCGGGCCGGAGCCGGAGAGGGCGGTCACGGCATCCAGCAGCGATTCCTGCGCCACCCACAGCGCGCCGCCGGTGGCGCGGATCACGGCTTCGGCGCGCGCGCGGTCGGCGGCGTCCGCGCCCGGCGCGGCGTACAGACCGGCGATGCCTTGCCCGATCAACGCCGGGGTGTTGGGCATGGCGCGCACGATGCGCGCGCTATCCGATGAGGCCGCGAGCGCGGCGGCGATGCCGGCGACGCGGATACCCGCCATGATCGACAAGTGCAGCGATTGCCCTGCATAGGGACGCACCGGCGCGGCGGCCACGGCAAAACTTTGCGGCTTGACGGCCCAGACGATCAGGTCGGCCTGCTGCAGGAAATCGCCCGCCTGCGCGTGCGCAGCCACGCCATAGGCTTGCGTCAACTTGTCGCGCGCGGCGGCCAGCGGCTCCACGACCTGAATTTGACCGGCGGGCAGGCCGCCCCGGATCAGCCCGCCGAGGATGGCGCTGGCCATGTTGCCCCCGCCGATGAAGGCGATGCGGGTGGCGGGGTCTAGCGCGGGGACAGGGGAAGGGGCGTTGGGCATGGCGATTATTCGGAGGATCAGGGCAACGGTTCCTAGTGTAGCGCCAGCTCTATGGAGCTATCAAAAAGATAGCGAACAAGGGTGTTGAAATCCGATATGTTCCAAAAATACTAAATTTTCGACACGTTCTGTTGATGTGTCGCAAAAACACGAAAAATACATCATGACCGTTTGGAATCCCAGTCAACCTTATAACGATTTACCTTTGCTGCCTCCTGCGCAAGATGTGGAGACACGCCCTATTCTGAAACAGTGCATTGTCGCACGGGCAGCGTTGGCTGAACTTAAGCAGGCGGCAGAGCTAATGCCCAATCAGAGGTTTCTTCTCAATGCGTTGCCGCTATTGGAGGCACAGGCAAGCTCTGAAATTGAGAACATTGTCACGACGACGGATAGTTTGTTTCGCTACCGTGATGCCGACGAGCGCGCCGATCTGGCAACGCGCGAGGGGCTGCGTTATGGCAGCGCATTGATGGAGGGCTTTCGTTTCCTCAAGGAGACACCGCTCAATACGCGCGCGGCGGAACAGGTACACGGCACAAATTCACGGCACTAAAATAGCAAGCAACCTCATCGATCAACAGGAGATAAAACATGGCAGGCAAACCGGCTGCGCGCCAGTGGGACCCGACATACAAAGGCGGGCCCATCACTGGCGGTTCGCCTGATGTGCGCATCAACGGAGAGCCTGCGGCGCGCCAGAACGACCCGACATACAAGGGCGGCCTGATCGTACAGGGATCGAACTCGGTGTTCTATAACGGCAAGCCTGCGGCGCGCCAGACGGACATGAGCGCGCGCGGCGGGCAGATCACCAGCGGCTCGCCCAACGTCTTCATTGGCACCCATGACGGCAAAGCCTGCTCGGTGTGTCCCAAGGGCACCGCCCCCGACGTGCCCGCCAACACGCCTAATCCGGTCAACCTGCAACTGGGCGCGAAGGTACTGCTGGGTAAGGAAGAACTGGACTTTGCCCTGCCTGGGGCCTTGCCGCTGACCTGGCAGCGGCAATACTCAAGCTACGTCAACGCCGAACACGGCGCAGCCTGCGGCCCGCTGGGCCACGGCTGGCACCTATTGAACCAAATCACCCTGGAGACGCGCGAGAACACCATCCTGTTCTTCGATGATGTTGGGCGCACCGTCACCTTCGAGGAACCGCTGGGGCCCCTGCAAGAGCGCTACAGCCCAAGCGAGAAATTCTGGCTGCTGCGCGGGGGCCAGGACAAAGACGGCTGGCCGCCGGACTGGTCACGGCGCGAGCGCTTTGCCCACGTTCCGGCAGAACTGGCCGCCGATGAGAACTGCATATTGGCCGCCAGCGGCAGCGCGGACGTGCTGTGGGTCTTCACGCCCGACCCCGACGCGCCCCAACCGGCCAAGCCCGACGAAGACAAGATACGCAAAGACATCACCGGACAACACCCGGACAAATCCAGCAAAGAGATAACCGCGCTGGTCATCCAGGCGCTCAAAGCCATCCCCGGCCAGCGCTGGCGGCT
>JAIRQU010000240.1 GCA_031256305.1 Burkholderiaceae bacterium | reverse complement strand
GCCCAGATAGTGCGCGAACGCGACAAAATTGGTATTGACCGCCAGCAGCATCAGCTCAATGGCCATCAGCAGCACGATTAGGTTCTTGCGGTTGAGAAAGATACCAACCACCGCCAGCGCGAACAAAATTGCGCTCAGCGTCAGGTAATGGGCAAGCGTGAGGGTCATGGTTTTTTCTCCTGCGGCGCGGCGGGCGCCGGTTCGGGCTGCGGCGCGGGTTCGGGCTGCGCAGCAGCGGTGGGCGCGAGCTTGACGATTTCCAGCCGGTCGCCCGCATGTACGTGAACCTGGCGTGAAGGGTCGATCCCGCGCGTGTCCTTGCGCTGGCGCAGCGTCAGCGCAATGGCGGCCACCATGGCCACCAGCAGCAGCACCGCGGCCACTTCCACCTCGTAGAGATATTTGGTGTAGAGCAGCAGGCCCAGCTCGCGGGTATTGGAGTACTGCGCCGCGCCGCTGGCAGCGGTGGAAATCACCTGAGGCGCGGCCGCGCTGTCATGGAAGCCGCCGAACAGCACCACGGCCATTTCCAGCGCCACCAGCGCGCCAATCAACAATGCCCACGGCAGGTAGCGCCAGAAATCGCGCCGCGCGCCTTCGATGCGGATGTCGAGCATCATCACCACGAACAGGAACAGCACCATCACCGCGCCCAGATACACCAGCACCAGCACGATGGCCAAAAACTCGGCCCGCAGCAACAGCCATACTCCCGCAGCCTGCGAAAACGCCAGCACGAGATAGAGCACCGCATGCACCGGGTTGCGCGCAGTCACGACCCGGAATGCCGACACCAGCAGCACCAGGGAGAACAGGTAGAAGAAAACGGTCTGGACTTCCATGAGATTAAATGTTTCCGGTTGCCCGCGCCTTCATCGGTAAGGCGCATCCGCCGTCTTGGCCGCGGCAATCTGCGCCTCGTAACGGTCGCCCACGGCCAGCAACATGTCCTTGGTGAAGTACAGATCGCCGCGCTTTTCGCCGTGGTACTCGAAGATCTGGGTCTCGACGATGGAATCGACCGGGCAGCTTTCCTCGCAGAAACCGCAGAAGATGCATTTGGTCAGATCAATGTCGTAGCGCGTGGTGCGCCGCGTCCCATCCTCGTGTTGCCCAACCTCGATTGAGATCGCCATGGTTGGACACACCGCCTCGCACAGCTTGCAGGCAATGCAGCGTTCCTCGCCATTTTCGTAGCGGCGCAGGGCGTGCAAGCCGCGAAAGCGCGGCGAGAGCGGCGTTTTTTCTTCCGGGTACTGAACGGTGATTCTGCGGCTGAAGGCATAACGCCCAGTCAGGGCCATGCCCTTGAACAGCTCCACGAGCAGAAAGCTCTTGAAGAAATCACGCCAGGAAAAAGGTGCGGCAGTTGACATGATGTTCTCTCCCCGTCAGTGCCAGATATTCCAGGGACTGAGCAGCCACAGCGCCACCACCAGCAGCCAGATCAGCGTGACCGGGATGAAGATCTTCCAGCCCAACCGCATGATCTGGTCATAGCGAAAACGCGGAAAGGTGGCGCGGATCCAGATGAACAGTGAAACCATGACGCAGGTCTTGGCCGCCAGCCAGATCCAGCCCGGAATGAACGACAAGAACCCGAACGGCGGCAGCCAGCCACCCAGGAACATCGTCACCGCCAAAATGGCGACCAGCCACATGGCAGCGTATTCGGCCAGAAAGAACACGGCAAAGCCCATGCCCGAATACTCGACCATGTGGCCCGCGACGATTTCGGCCTCGCCTTCCACCACGTCGAACGGGTGGCGGTTGGTCTCGGCCACGCCGGAGATCATGTACACAAAAAAGATCGGCAGCAGCGGCAGCCAGTTCCACGACAAAAAGCCCACGCCATGCGCAGCGAACAGCCCGCGCGACTGCCCCAGCACGATGTCGGTCATGTTCATGCTGCCCGATACCATCAGCACGACCAGAAAGCAAAAACCCATCGCAATCTCGTAGCTGACGGTCTGCGCCGAGGCGCGCAAAGCGCCCAAGAACGAATACTTGGAATTGGCCGCCCAGCCCGCGATGATGACACCATACACCTCGATGGAGGTAATCGCCATCATCAGCAACAGACCGGCGTTGACGTTGGCGATGGCCACTTCCGGCCCGAACGGAATCACCACCCACGCCGCCAGCGCCGGCATGATGGCCAACACCGGCCCCAGCAAGAACAGCGCTTTGTTGGCCGCCGTGGGCAGAATAATTTCCTTGGTCAACAGCTTGAAGGCATCGGCAAACGGCTGCCAGATACCCCACGGACCGACGCGGTTGGGGCCGTGGCGCACCTGTATCCACCCCAGGAGCTTGCGCTCCCACAGCGTCAGGTAGGCCACCAGAATCAGCACCGGCACCAGCACCACGACGATCTTGACGAGCGCCCAGATGACTGGCCAGACGATACCAGTCCACCAGTAATGGCCGCCCAGATGCAGGCCAGCGTTGTAGAGGGCGTCGATCATGCGCAAACCCCTCCCTCAAAAATGGCGCCCGCGCGCGCGTCGGCGGTCTTTTGCAGCGACGGCGCGCGGCGCACGATGGAATCAAGCGCGTAAATACCCACGGGGTTGAACGCCACGCCGCGCGCCGGACTGGCATCAATGAACGCGCTGGTGCGGTTGCTCAGGCGTTCCGGCGCGATCTGCCCAGTTTGGGTGATGCCCGCGCCCAGCGCCTGCGCCAGCACCTCCTGCGAGCTTTCGCAGGCCGGTTGTGGCACGCCCAGAAGGTCGGCCAGCACGCGCAGCACCTTCCAGCCCGGTCGCGCGTCGCCCAAAGGCTGAACCACGGCGTGAAAACTCTGCACGCGCCCTTCGGCATTGACGAAAGTACCGGAAGTTTCGGTAAACGGCGCGATGGGCAGCAGCACATCGCTCACGTCCATATTGGCCTTGAAGGGACTGAACGTGACCACCATGTCGCAACCGGCCAGATCACCCGCGTCCGCCGTGTCAGGCCCCGGCTCGCAATTGAACAACAGCGCGGCCTTGAGGCTGCCGCCCAGCATTTGCGCGGCGTTGAGGGCACCCCTGTCGGGCAGCGCATCCACAAGCTGCGCACCGACAGTGTTGGCCGCTTCGGTCAGATAGCCTACCGTCGCGCCGGTTTGCCCGCCCACCCATTGCGCCAGCGCCAGCAGCGAAGCCGCTCCGGGATGATGCGCGGCGGCGTTGCCCAGCAAAATCGCCTTGCGTTGGCCCGCGAGCAGCGCCTGGGCGATGGCTTGCGCGCCTGGTGTTATTTCGGTGGTGACCGGATCGGCCACACTTTTGGCCCGCGCCACGGCTGTGGCCACGCGCGCCAGCTCCTGCGCCCACAACCCCGGCTCGGTCAGCGTAACCGCCGCCAGCGGCATGGCCCAGGCATCGGGCGCGGTCAAAAGATCAGGCGACGCAATCGCCGCCACCTGCGCGCCGTGGCGCACGGCCTGACGGATGCGCTGCGCGAACAACGGATGATCCTTGCGCAGATTGGCACCCACCACCAGCGCGCCCTGCAATTGCGACAGCGCGGCAATCGGCATACCAAGCCAGCGCGCGCCCGGCGGCGCAACTTCAAATGCGGCGTGGCGCAGCCGGTAATCGATGTTGCCGCTGCCCAGACCGCGCACCAACGCGCCGGCCAGATGTAACTCCTCGACCGTGCTGTGCGGACTGACCAGCGCCCCAATGGCCCGCGCGCCATGTTCGGCGGCAACGCTTTTGAGTCCGCGCACCACGTAATCAAGCGCGGTTTCCCAATCGACCTCGATCCACTTGCCGTCCTGCTTGAGCATGGGGCGAGTCAGGCGCTGACCGGAATTGAGCGCTTCGTAGGAAAAGCGGTCGCGGTCGGCAATCCAGCATTCGTTGACCGCCTCGTTTTCCAGCGGTACGACGCGCATCACGCGGCTGCCCTTGACCTGCACGATCAGATTGGCGCCGGTGGAATCGTGCGGGCTGATACTCTTGCGGCGCGACAGCTCCCAGGTGCGGGCGCTGTAGCGGAAGGGCTTGCTGGTCAGCGCGCCCACCGGACAGAGGTCGATCATGTTGCCCGAAAGCTCGGAATCGACGCTGGAACCGACAAAGGTTTCAATCTCGGAATGCTCGCCGCGGTTGGCCATGCCCAGTTCCATCACGCCGGCGATTTCCTGCCCGAAACGCACACAGCGCGTGCAATGGATACAGCGGCTCATCTCCTGCATGGAGATCAGCGGCCCCACATCCTTGGGCGAGACCGCGTGCTTTTCTTCCACGTAGCGCGAGGCGCCTGCGCCGTAACCCACGGCCAAGTCCTGCAACTGGCATTCGCCGCCCTGGTCGCAGATCGGGCAATCCAGCGGGTGATTGATGAGCAGGAACTCCATCACCGCCTGCTGGGCCTGGACCGCCTTGTCGCTGCCCGTGCGCACAATCATGCCTTGCGTGACCGGTGTGGCGCAGGCGGGCACGGCCTTGGGCAT
>JAIRQU010000070.1 GCA_031256305.1 Burkholderiaceae bacterium | reverse complement strand
GCGTTCGGCCAGCGCCGCCAGCGCATCGAGCGCGGCGATGGCGCGCGCCAGACGCGCCAGTTGCGGCACGTGCGCTTGCAGCGCCGCCAGCAGTTGATCGTAGAGCCACTTCTCGCGCGCCAGCGCCCGGTCTTGCGCCGACAGCGCCTTGTCCTCGAACGCCTTGAGTTCGGGCGTGATGAAGCGCTCGGCGTTCTTGAGCGTTTGCCGCCGCCGGTAATCGGCCGGGATGCGCTCCAGATTGGCTTGCGTGACTTCGATGTAGTAGCCATGCACCCGGTTGAACTGCACGCGCAGATTGGCGATGCCGGTGCGCGCGCGCTCGCGCGTTTCCAGGTCGATCAGAAAGGCGTCGCCATGCTCGCCGATGGCGCGCAGCTCGTCGAGTTCGGCGTCATGGCCTTCGGCAATCACGCCGCCGTCGCGGATCAGCGCGGCGGGGTCCTCACGCAGCGCGGCGGCCAGTTGCGTCAGCGCCTCCTGCGGCGGCGTCAGATCGGCGGCGATTTGCGCCAGCAGCGGATCGGCGCGCTCGGCAGCCAGCGTGCGCAGCCGCTCGTTTTGCAGCGCCTGGCGCAGCGCCACCAGCTCGCGCGGCCTGGCCTGCGCCAGCGCCACGCGCGCGGTGATGCGCTCCACGTCGCTGGTGCCCTTGAGTGCGGCGCGCACGCGCTCGGCCAGATTTTCTTGACGCAACGCGGCGATGGCTTCCAGCCGCTGCTGGGCGATGGCGCGCGCGCGCGGCGGCGCAAGCAGCCAGCTCTTGAGCAAGCGGCTGCCCATGCCGGTCAGCCCCGTGTCCAGCAGCGCAAACAGCGTCGGCGCCTCTTCGCCGCGCAGCGTCTGGGTCAGCTCCAGATTGCGCCGCGTGCTGGCGGGCAAGCTCAAGGTTTCGTCCGAGCGCTCCACGACCAACCCCTGCACGTGCATCAGTGCCTGCCCTTGCGTGTGCTCGGCGTAGGCCAACAGCGCCGCGCCGGCGGCGTGCGCCAGCGGCAGATCGTCGGCATTCCAGCCCGCCAGCGTGGCCGCGCCCAATTGCTCCAGCAGCTTGCGCCGACCCAGCGCCGCGTCGAACTGCCAGCCGGGCCGGTGCGTAACGGCAAAGCGCGCCGCCGCGCCGCGCGCCTCGGCATAGCGGGCGATGCTCTGCGTCAGCGCGGGCGGCGCCTCGGTGGACATCAGCGTCTCGGCTGCGCCCACGCGGTCGAGCCAAGCAGGCAGGTCGCCCAACGCGCACTCGGCCAGATGTACCTGGCCCTGCGTCACCGCCAGCCAGGCCAGCCCGCAGCGGCTGGGCGCGGCGCGCGCGCCAGACGTGTTGGCCGTGGCGATGGCCAGCAGAATGGATTCGCTCTTTTCATTGAGCAGTTCCGTATCGGTGAGCGTGCCCGGCGTCACCACGCGCACCACCTTGCGTTCCATCGGGCCTTTTTGCGCGCTGCCTTGCGCATCGCCGACCTGCTCGCAAATCGCCACCGACTCGCCCAGCTTGATTAGCCGCGCCAGATAAGCGTCCACCGCGTGTACCGGCACCCCCGCCATGGGAATGGGCGCGCCCGCCGACTGGCCGCGCGTGGTCAGCGTGATGTCGAGCAACTGCGCCGCCCGCTCGGCGTCGGCGTAGAACAGCTCGTAGAAATCGCCCATCCGGTAGAACAGCAGCGTGTCCGCAAAACCGCTCTTCAGGCGCAGATACTGCGCCATCATCGGGGTGTGCTGGGCAAATTCGTCCGCGTTGGGGGACAGGTCAGGCGGTAAAGATGGGGAACTGGGCACGGCACAAATCCAACGACAATCACGACAAGTTTGAAAGTATGCAGGATAGGCCCGTGAACAAAGCCTTCACCAAGGAAACCGATGACGGCGATGAGGATGGCGCGCCCATCCCGCCGCTGCCCGCCGGGGCAGGCGGCAAAAATTACATGACCCCCCAAGGCTGCGCGCGCTTGCGCGCCGAACTGCTGCAACTAATCGACGAGGAGCGTCCCAAGATCGTCGAAACCGTGCATTGGGCTGCCAAGAATGGCGACCGTTCGGAGAACGGCGATTACCTCTACGGCAAGCGGCGGCTGCGCGAAATCGACCGGCGCATCCGGTTTTTGACCAAGCGGCTGGAGATTGCCGAGGTCATCGACCCCAGCGTGCATTACGGCGGCGACCAAGTGTTCTTCGGCGCGACCGTGACCTATGCCGACGAGGATGGGCAGGAGCACGCCGTGACCATCAAGGGCATCGACGAGGCCCAAAGCAGCCAAGGCGAGGTAAGCTGGATTTCGCCGATTGCCCGCACCCTGCTGCGCGCCCGCATCGGCGATACGCTGCGCCTGACAACCCCCGCCGGGACGCGGGAAATCGAGGTGCTCGAAGTGCGCTATCCCGCGCCGGGCGCGGCGGCTTGACGGGGCGGGTTGCTACGGCTGCGCGTGTATTTGCGCGTGCATCTGCTGCACCGAGATCACCGTCAGCGCGTCCATGCTCTTGATGCCTTCCACGGCCGCCTCGGCCCCGGCAATGGTGGTGATGGTGGGCACCCGCGCTTGCAGCGCGCTGGTGCGGATGGCTCGGCTGTCGGCAATGGCGTTGCGGCGTTCTTCCACGGTATTGATGACCAGGGCGATTTCGCCATTCTTGATCATGTCCACCACGTGCGGGCGGCCTTCAGTGACTTTGTTGACCACGGCGCACGGCACGCCCGCGTCCGCAATGGCCTTGGCCGTGCCGCGCGTGGCCACCAGCGCAAAGCCCAGCGTGACCAGGTCGCGCGCCACGCGCACCGCTTGCGGCTTGTCGTGGTTGCGCACCGTCAAAAACACCTTGCCGCTGGGCGTGCCGTCGGGCTTTAGCGGACGCGGCAGGCGCTCGCCCGCGCCAAGCTGGGCCTTGATGTATGCCTCGCCAAAGCTGCGGCCCACGCCCATCACTTCGCCGGTGGATTTCATCTCCGGCCCCAGGATGGTGTCCACGCCCGGAAATTTGACAAAGGGGAATACCGCTTCCTTGACGCTGAAGTACGGCGGCGTGACCTTGTCCCTGATGCCCTGCGCGGCCAGCGTCTGGCCCGCCATGCAGCGCGCCGCGACCTTGGCCAGTTGCACGCCGGTGGCCTTGCTGACAAACGGCACCGTGCGGCTGGCGCGCGGGTTGACTTCCAGCACGTAGATCACGTCTTCTTTCACGCCGTCCGCATGGGTTTTTTCCTGAATGGCGAACTGCACGTTCATCAGGCCGATCACGTTCAGGCCCCGCGCCCGGGCGGCG
>JAIRQU010000065.1 GCA_031256305.1 Burkholderiaceae bacterium | reverse complement strand
GGAGGGGGGGCGGGGTCTCTGCCCCCCCCCCCCCCCCGCAACCGGTCAGGAACAAACCGGCGGCGCACGCCAGTAGCGTCAACGCCAGGGAGTTCTGCAAATTTTTCATGGAAAACATCCTCTCATCACCCATCAATAAACCGCCTTGAACCGCAGCAGGGCAGGTGTCAGGCGAGGAGGCTGTATTTTCCATGAATTTGTAACAAATTTCACGAGCAGACAGTATTTTTATTTGATTTTGTTATGTTTTTGCGTCACGTGTTGCGCGTTCCGTTATTTTTCAACACGTCAGCCAATTGACGGAACAATCAGCACAAAAGTGCCGGTTATCAAACGTCAATGGCTCAACATATCAATGCGCGCGGGCGGCAGATTGGCCAGCACCCGTTCGCTGTGGCGCAGCGTCAGGCCCGCCGCCTGCCAAGGCGAACGTCCACGCAAGGTGTAGGTAAATTGAATCAGCCGCCCACCCTCGGCCAGCGCCGCCGCGCCGGCCTGTACGATGCGCGCGCGCGCCGGGTGCGGAATCGACAGCAGCGGCAGCCCCGAAACAATGGCGCGGATCGCTTGCGGCTGGCCGCTGGCGTCGCGCGGCAGGCGACCGTCGCGCCGCCATTGACCCAAGTGCGCCGCATCGCCTTCGAGCACCTGCACGCCGGGAAAGCGCCGCGCCAGATGCGCCGCCAGCACGGGCGAGCATTCCACCACCACCAGCCGCTCGCGCGGCACGCCGCGCGCCAGCAGCGCCGCCGTGATAACGCCGGTGCCCCCGCCCAGTTCCACCACCAGTCCAGGCGCTGACGGATCGACCCACGCAGCCATGCGCGCCGCCAGCCGCGGGGAGCTGGCGCAAATCGCGCCAACCTGCCCCGGATTGGCCGCCAATTCGCGCCAGAACAGCGACTGCGGCGATTGCGCCACGGCATGCCGCGCCGCGCGCCAGATGCGCGCCATGTTGGCGCGCGCCGCCCGATGCATCGACGTGACACGGCCTGCGGACGCGGACAATTTTTCACCTTGAATCATGATTGAGGCTATTCCCCCGGTCATCACGCAGCGCGCAGCCGCTCGATCAGTCCGTTCAATTCGTCAAGCGAAGCAAAACCGATAGCCAACTCGCCGCTCTTGATCTGCCCGCCGCGCGCGGCTTTCTTGATGCGCACCTGCACCGCCGCAGTCAAATGGTCGGAGAGTTCTTCCTCCATGCGCGTTAAATCGCTGGATTTTTCCTGCCCCTCCCGGCGGCGCGGCGCGGCCTGTTCCGCCGCCAATTGGCGCTTGACCAGCGTCTCGGCTTGGCGCACCGACAGTTTTTGCGCGGCGATCTGGTTGGCCGCCGTGATTTGCGCCGCGCCATCCAGCGCCAGCAACGCGCGCGCGTGGCCCATGTCCAGATCACCGGCCATGAGCATGGTTTGCACCGGCTCGGCCAGTTGCAGCAGGCGCAGCAGGTTGCTGGCCGCCGAACGGCTGCGGCCCACGGCTTGCGCGGCCTGCTCGTGCGTCAGGGAAAATTCGGCCACCAAGCGCTTGAGGCCCTGCGCTTCTTCCAGCGGATTCAAGTCCTCGCGCTGGATGTTTTCAATCAGCGCCATGACGGCGGCGCTCTCGTCAGGCACGTCGCGCACCAGCACGGGCACTTCGGCCAGGCCCGCGATCCGGGCCGCGCGAAACCGCCGCTCGCCCGCGATGATTTCGTAGCGCGCTCTTGAATCAGGAGCGCCCGGCCCGCCAGATTCAATGCGTCTGACCAATATCGGCTGAATGATGCCTTGTGCCTTGATGCTTTCGGCCAACTCGTAGAGCGCGCCCTCGTCCATGCGGGTGCGCGGCTGGTAGGGGCCGGGCGCAAGCTCATCGAGCGCCAGCAGCATGGGCGCGCCGCCAGACGCCCCGGCATCCGGCGCGGCGGCAGGCCCCAACAGCGCATCCAGGCCGCGGCCCAGTCCCTTGGGTTTTTTAGCGGCCATGAACAAGTCCCCGCAATCTGGCAATATGTACGGACAAAACGAGCGGCGTCATTCGGACAGGCCCCGCTCCACCATCTCGCGGGCAAAATCAATGAAGGCGTGGCTGCCCCTGGCCGCCGGGTCGAACACCACGCCGGGCAAGCCGTAGCTGGGCGCTTCGGCCAGCCGCACGTTGCGCGGAATTACGGCATCGAACACCTTGCGCCCATAGTGCGCCTTGAGCTGGTCACTGACCTGCTGCTGCAAGGTGATGCGCGGGTCGAACATGACGCGCAACAGGCCGATCAACCGCAGATCGGGGTTCAGGCGCGCATGTACCTGCCGGATGGTATTGGTCAGGTCGGCCAGCCCTTCCAGCGCAAAGTATTCGCACTGCATCGGCACGATCACGCCCTGCGCGGCGCACAGCCCGTTCAGCGTGAGGATCGACAGCGCGGGCGGGCAGTCGATCAGAATGAAATCGTAATTTTCATCGACCTGCGTCAGCGCCTGCCGCAGCCGCCGTTCGCGGCGCTCCTCGCTGACCAGCTCAACTTCTGCACCCGCCAATTCGCGGTTGGCCCCCAACACCGCGTAACCTGCGCCGGTCTGGCTCAGGCGATCAGGAATGACCGCAGCCTCGGCCACGGCGCTTGATTCCAGTAGCACGTCATACACCGACGCGGCCAGCGCGCGCTTGTCCAGCCCCGACCCCATCGTCGCATTGCCTTGCGGATCCAGATCGACCATCAGCACACGCTGGCCGATTTGCGCCAGCGCCGCCGCCAAATTGACGGTGGTGGTGGTTTTGCCCACTCCGCCTTTCTGGTTGGCGATGCAAAAGATTTTGGCCATAGGGATTGTCTGAAAGCGGGTAGTGTAAAGCAAGACTGGCCGTCAAATTTCTGGCTTAAGCCAGACCAAGCAGCGTTGCGCATCCATGCCCGGTACGGTCAGTTGTTCCACGTGAAACACTGCGGCCGACGGCGGCAGCGCCGCGATTTCCGCATCCGGGCGCTGGCCTTTGAGCGCCAGCCAGACGCCGCCTTCGGCCAGCGCGCCGCGCGAAGCCGCCGTGAAATCGGCCAGTGAGGCAAAAGCGCGCGCGGTGATGATGTCAAACGGCCCGGTCAGGCTTTCCACTCGCGCGTGCCGCCCGG
>JAIRQU010000266.1 GCA_031256305.1 Burkholderiaceae bacterium | reverse complement strand
GGCGTTCAGACGCGGCCCCAGCGCAAAGCCCTGCCCCCACACCGCCTGTTGCAGCGCGTCGGCCACGTCCACGCGCCGATACGCGGCGGGCAGCGGCCCGTCGGTTTCCAGCCGCTGGGTCAGCGCGGCGGGGTCCAGCCATGCGCGGGCAACCTGCGCAAAAGCGGTCTGGAACGCCGCCAACCCATCGGCCCGGATGGTGCAGCCCGCCGCCATCGCATGACCGCCAAAGCGCAACAGCACATCCGGGCAACGCTTGGATATTGCGTCGAGCGCGTCGCGCAAATGAAAACCGGGGATGGAACGGCCCGACCCTCTGAGTTCGCCCCCGCCCTCAGCCGCGCCGCCGCTGGCATGGCTGGGCGCGAATACGAATGCGGGCCGGTGCCAGCGATCTTTGAGCCGGGTAGCGACCAGGCCAACTACGCCTTCGTGAAATTCGGGGTCAAAAACACAAAGCGCCGAAGGAATGCCAGCGTCTTCGTCCGCGCTTGCCGCATCGGGTGATGGCATGTCCCGGCCAAGCCATCGCTCAACGATGGCGTCGGCCTGTGCGCGCATTTCGCTTTCGATGCCGCGCCGTTCGCGGTTGATGGCGTCCAGTTGCCGCGCCAGGTCGCTGGCACGCGCCAGGTCGTCGGTCAGCAGCAGTTCGATGCCCAGCGTCATGTCCGCCAGCCGTCCGGCGGCGTTCAGACGCGGCCCCAGCGCAAAGCCCAGATCAAAAGCGCTGGCGCGTTCGGGCTTGCGCCCGGCCACCGCCAGCAGCGTCAGCACGCCCGGCGGCGCGCGGCCCAGGCGGATACGCCGCAGACCCTGCGCCACCAGCCGCCGGTTGTTGGCGTCCAGTGGCACCACGTCGGCCACCGTGCCCAGCGCTACCAGCGGCAGCAGGGCGTCCAGAGGCGGCCCGCGGCCATCGGCGAACGCGCCGCGCGCGCGCTGCTCGGCGCGCAGCGCCAGCAACGTGTAGAACATCACACCCACGCCCGCCAGCGCTTTGCTGGCAAAGCCGCAGCCAGGCTGGTTGGGGTTGACGATGGCGTCGGCCCGCGGCAGTTCCGGCCCCGGCAAGTGATGGTCGGTGACCAGCACGCGCAAGCCCAACGCCTGCGCGCGCGCCACGCCGGCCACGCTGGCAATGCCGTTATCAACCGTGATGAGCCAGCCGCCGCCGTCCAATCCCCGTTGCGCCACCCGGTCGGCAATCGCGGGCGTGAGGCCATAGCCGTCTTCCACCCGGCGGGGCACCAGATAGTCCACCTGACGCGCACCCAGCAGGCGCAGGCCGCGCACCGCCACCGCGCAAGCGGTCGCGCCGTCACAGTCGTAATCGGCGACGATGCAGATGCGCGCGTTCCGCGCGATGGCATCGGCCAGCAGCCGCGCGGCGTCTTGCGCGCCCTTGAGCTGGGCGGGATCGAGCAAGCGCCCCAGCGCATCGTCGATTTCATCCGGCCCGGTCACGCCGCGCGCGGCATACAACTGCGCCAGCAAGGGATGCACGCCGGCCTGCTCCAACGCCCAGGCGGCGCGCGGCGGCACATCACGGGTAACGAATTTCACAGCCCCTCCAGCGCGGCAGCGACGGGCACTGGCCGCAACAGCCGCCGCGCCACAGCCCGCCATGACGCGCCTGGCGCGGCAACCCACGTGCGCGCGCGGCGCGGTCCGCACAGGGTCAGGCGCGCCGTAGCGCCTTTTTTGCTGTCCTGTTGCACGCGGGCCAACAAATCGGCGAGCGGCCCCGCGTCCAACCCTTGCCAAACCTGGACGCCATTGCCCGGCGCGGATACCAGATCGCGCGCCACCAACACGCCCGGCGCAGGCGTGACGGGCTGCGCCAGCCGCCCCGCGCCATGCAGCCACAGCGCATTGATAGCGGCCAGACCGGCGCGTTCGCGCGCGTCGTTGACCGGATGCGCGTATATCAGCATCTGTAATTCGCTGACCAGCCGCAGCAATTTGCCTTGCCGCGCCGGATCGTCGGCGCGCAGCAACTGCCCCGGCAGCAACGAGCGACCCGCAGCGCGGCGCGGCGACCAGCAAGTCAGGCCCTCCAGCATCGCTCCTTGGGCCAGCCAGGCGTCGGGCCGCACAGTGCGCAGCGCAATGCCGTCCTCGGCCAGCAGCGGCGCGCAAGCGTCCAACAGCGCGCGCGATTGATCTTCCGGTATCGGCACATCCGCCGGATCGGTCAGCCGCACATCGTTCATGCCGGTTTCCAGATGCACGGGCGAGAACCAGGCGCAGGGCGCACCAAATGTTTGCGTTTCGTAAGCGGCCCACGGCGTGCGCCCCGGCGCGTCCGGCAGGCCGCGCGCGCGCGCCAGCGCCAGCTCGAACGGTTCGGCGGGACTGCCGTCATCGGTTTCGATGGTTTGCTCCGGCGTCATGCGCGCCAGCAGCGCTTGCAAATTGGGCAGTGGCGGCAGCGCGCGCGGACTGTCGCCAGACGCGGCCACGCCGGGAATCAGCAGGTGCATGGCAAAAGACACGCCGCGTATTGTCGCTGGGGCGCGATAAGATCGAAATCAGACATCAGGAGACACGCGCCATGCGCATCCGTTACTTTATTCAAAATTTCACTGGGGCTGCCAAGTCGTCAACCGCGCTGGCGGCGCTGGCGCTGGCGCTGGCGTTCTTTTTCCCGGCCTTGCCCGCCCAGGCCAGAGCGCCCAGCGGGGCGCAACGGTCTCCCGTTTTGTCCGCGGCGGCAGTAGCGGTGGCCGACCGTTACAGCGCCGACACCGCGCGGCGCGTTCTGGCCGAAGGCGGCAATGCGGTCGATGCCGCCGTGGCCATCGCCTTCACGCTGGCGGTTACCTACCCGGAAGCGGGCAACATTGGCGGCGGCGGCTTCATGACGCTGGTCATGAACGGCAAGCCCTATTTTCTGGACTACCGCGAACGCGCGCCGCTGGCCGCAACCGCGAATTTGTTCCTCGACGGAAACGGCCAAGTCATTCCAGGCAAAAGCCTGGTGGGCGGCGCGGCGGTGGGTGTACCCGGCACGGTCGCGGGCATGTGGCAAGCCCAGCGGCGCTTTGGCCGCCTGACCTGGAAGCAGGTGTTGGCCCCCGCGATAGGCTATGCGCGCGATGGTTTCGCGCCTGATTCGCTGCTGATCGAGCGGCGCGACGCCGCGCAAAAAAACTTCGTTGACAAGACCCATTTCGACGCCTACTTCGGCAACGGCATGAAGGCCGGGGGCAACTTCAAGCAGCCGCAATTGGCGCGGGTGCTAGCGCGCATCGCCCGCGATGGCGAGCGGGATTTTTATCGCGGCCAAACGGCCCGGCTGATCGCCGCCGCGATGCGCGAGAACGGCGGCCTGATTACCCGGCAAGACCTGGCCCAGTACAAGGCCGTGTGGCGCCAGCCGATTGAGGCCGACTGGAACGGCTACCGCGTCATCACCGCGCCGCCGCCCAGTTCCGGCGGCATCGGCCTGGTGCAATTGCTCAAGATGAAAGCCGACCTTGCGCCACGGTTCCAGGGCGTGGCGCTCAATTCCGCGACCTACATCCACCTGATCGCCGAAATTGAAAAGCGCGTGTTCGCCGACCGCGCGCAGTATCTGGGCGACCCGGATTTTTACCAAGTGCCTGCCGCGCAACTCATGGCCGACGCCTACCTGCAAAAGCGCGCCGCAGAGGTCAACCCCGACGCGCCATCGGACACCGCCAGCGTGCAGCCGGGGCTGGGCACGGCGCTGCCGCTGGCTAGTCCCGCGCTAACCGCTGCGCCGGAAAAACCGGAGACGATTCATTTCTCGGTCGTCGATCAATGGGGCAACGCCGTGTCCAACACTTACACCCTCAACGGCTACTTTGGTTCCGGCGTGGTGGTCGATGGCGCGGGCTTTGTGCTCAACGACGAGATGGACGACTTTGCCGCCAAGCCCGGCGTGGCCAACATGTTCGGCGTGGTTGGCAGCGACGCCAACGCCATCGCGCCAGGCAAGCGCCCGTTGTCGTCGATGACGCCCACCATTCTGACCCGCGATGGCAAAGTCGCGCTGGTCATCGGCACGCCCGGCGGATCGCGCATCTTCACCGCCATCTTCCAGGTCATCACCAACGTGGCGGACTTCCACATGCCGCTGGACAAGGCGGTGGCCGCCATGCGCTTTCACCACCAACTGCTGCCGCCCAACACCATCTTCTGGGAACCGTACCAACCCATCGAAGGCGAACTGGCCCAGGCGCTTCAGGCCAAGGGCTACACGCTCAAAGGGCAAAACTTCAACGGCGACATTGAAGCCATCCAGATCCAAGGCAACCGCCCCGACCCCGTGGCCGACCCGCGCGGCCGGGGCGTGGCGCGGCTGATTCCGTGAATGGCTGGCCGTTTGGCCTCTTATTGCTGCACCGTGGCCACCTTGATGCCGCCCAGTTTGCTGGAATAGTCCTTGGACTTGGCAGCGATCTGGATGGCGACCCGGCGCGCGATGGCGCGGTAGATTTGCGCGTGCGGGCCGTCGGGGTTGGCGGCCACGGTGGGTGTGCCGCTGTCGGTCTGCTCGCGGATGCTCAACGCCAGCGGCAGCGCGCCCAGATAGTCGATGCCCTTTTCCGCCGCGTAACGCTGGCCGCCGCCTGCGCCGAAGATGTGCTCGGCATGACCGCACTGGCAGCACACGTGTACGGCCATGTTCTCCACCAGACCCAGGATGGGCACGCCAACCTTCTCGAACATCGTCACGCCCTTGCGCGCGTCGGCCAGCGCCAAATCCTGCGGCGTGGTGACGATGACCGCGCCCGTCACCGGCGCGCGCTGCGCCAGCGAAAGCTGAATGTCGCCCGTGCCCGGCGGCATGTCCGGGATGAGGTAATCCACGTCCTGCCAATGCGTCTGGCGCAGCATCTGTTCAAGCGCCTGCACCCCCATCGGGCCGCGCCAGATCATCGCCTGATCGGCGTTGTCAATTAAAAAGCCGATGGACATCAACTGCACGCCATGGCGCACCAGCGGCTCGATGTGCTCGCCGTCCAGACTTTCGGGCTTGCCGTGCGCGTCCATCATCACCGGCAGGCTTGGGCCGTAAATGTCGGCATCGAGCAGCCCCACTTGCGCGCCGTCCTGCGCCAGCGCCAGCGCCAGATTGGCCGCCACGGTACTTTTGCCCACGCCGCCCTTGCCCGAAGCCACGGCGATGATGTTCTTGACCCCCGCCAGCAACGGCACGCCGCGCTGCACGGCATGGGCGGCAACGCGGCTTTCGATGCGCATGGACACACTGGTCACGCCCGGCACGGCGCGCGCGGCGGCGCTCAACGCCGCTTGCAGATCGGGCACGGCGCGCGCGGCGGGAAAACCCAGTTCGACCGCGAACGATGCGGTATCGCCCGCCACGCGCAGGTCGCGGATCGCGGCGATCTTG
>JAIRQU010000175.1 GCA_031256305.1 Burkholderiaceae bacterium | reverse complement strand
GTCACGCCCTTGTAGCGCACCGGCGCCTGTTCCTGCAAGCCGGTGACGGCTTGCAAGGTGACCAGATCGTAGGTCACGGTGGCGGCCACGTCGCGCGTGAGCCAAGCCGCCAGCGCGATCAGCAAAGCCAGCACCGCCAGCACGAACACGCCAGCAGCCAGTGCGTGGGATTTATTTTCCATGATGCAGGTTGAGACTTTACCGTTTCAGGCGTTGCCGCGCCAGGGCGCGCTGGCCGCGCTCGCCGCCAAAAAATTGCTGGATGAACGGGTGATCGAAGGTCAGCACGTCCGGCACCGGCGCGGCGATGATGACATGCTGCTGGGCCAGCACCGCCACGCGGGTGGACAGCGCGAACAGCGTATCCAGGTCGTGCGTGACCATGACCACGGTGAATTTCAATTCCTGGCGCAGGCCCGTCAACAATTCGCAAAAAGCGTCGGAGCTGTCGGGGTCCAGTCCGGCGGTCGGCTCGTCGAGCATCAGCAACGGCGGGTCCATGATGAGCGCGCGCGCCAGCGCCGCGCGCTTGATCATGCCGCCTGACAGTTCGGCGGGCATTTTGTGCGCGTCGCCAGGCTTGAGGCCGACCATGCGCAGCTTGAGCAGCGCCGCCTCGCGTATCAGATCGGGCGGCAACGCGCCCGCTTCGGCCAGCGGCAGGGCGATGTTTTCCAGCACCGTAAACGCCGAAAACAGCGCGCCTTGCTGAAACAACATACCGACGCGCGCGGCGGCGCCTTCGCGCGAAAGTTGGGCCGCCGGGCGGCCCAGCACCGTTACCGTGCCGCGAGCGGGCGTGGCCAGGCCCAGTATCTGCCGCAGCAGCACCGTTTTGCCGGTGCCCGATCCGCCCGCCAGCGTCAGCACCTCGCCGCGCAGCACGGTCAAATCCAGGTCACGATGCACGACGGTCTGCTTGCCGCCGGGCGCGGGGAATAGGCTCCACAGGCCCCGCACTTCGATCAGCGGCGCGCCGGGCGCGGGCAGCGTGAACGATGAAGCCGGGCGCGCCATCACATCCCCACGCTTCTGAACAGCACCGCGAACAGCGCGTCAATCAGGATGACCGCCGTGATCGCCGTCACCACCGAGGCGGTAGTGCCCTGCCCCAGGCTGACCGTGTCGGGCTTGACGCGCAGGCCGTAGTGGCAGCCGATGAGGGCTATCGCCAGGCCGAATACCACCGATTTGCCCGTGGCCAGCCACAGATTAGCCACGTCGACCGCCTTGGGCAGCGCCTCGAAAAAATAGGGCGGCGAAATGTTTAACGCCACGTCCGACACCAGCATGCCGCCTACCAGCGCGGCCAGCGTCGTCCACACCGCCACCAGCGGCATCGCCAGCGCCAGCGCCAGCGCGCGCGGCAGCACCAGCCGGAATCCGGCGGGGATGCCCAGCACGCGCATGGCGTCCAGTTCCTCGGTGACGCGCATCACGCCGATCTGCGCCGTAATGCTTGAGCCTGAGCGTCCTGCCACCAGCACCGCCGCCAGCAGCGGCCCCAATTCGCGGATCAGCGCCAGCCCCAGGATATTGACCACGAAGGTTTCCGCGCCGAACTGGCGCAGCACCGCGCTCATCAGATAAGCCAGTACCACGCCGATCAAAAAACCCACCAGCGCGGTAATGGGCAGCGCCTGCGCGCCGATGCGGTAGAGGTGGCCGGAAAAATCGCGCCACGGCCCCCTGACCGGATGCGCCATCAGGCGCAGCGCGTCCAGCAGCAACTGCCCCAGCAGCGCGATGACATCACGCAGACTCCCCAGCGCGGCGATAACCGCTTGACCGGACTGGTCCACGTTTTGCTTGAACGCACGCAACCCGCGCCCGGACTTTGACAAGCCACTGTCAAGCGCAGCATCAGCGGCGGCTACGCGCGCCAGCAGCGCGCGCTGGTCGTCGCTGGCCTGAACTTGCGCGGGCCACTGGCGGCCCCAGTGCCGCCAGAGCATGAGCGCGGCCAGATGGTCGAACGCTTGCGCGCCGCGCAAATCCCATGCGGCCGCGGGCATCGCTTGCAACTCGCGCGCGATGCGCCAAGCCGTCCCGCGCCGCCCGCCCGCCGTTAGCCGCGCCGCCGTCCATGCACCGCGCAGCGACACTTGCGGCGCGGCGGACGCGTCATCTTGCGCGCCAGGCGCGGCAATGAGGCGCGGCGCGGAATCGTCCTGGACATTCATCAGGGAGAACATATTAGCGGGTGGAAGCCCTAGACCAGCCCTCTCAACCTTCTGCCGCCTATGGCCTCAAGCGGGAGGACAGGGGCGCGCATCCGGGGAACGTCCAGCAGTCTAGCAGCGTTCAGCATGTAACAAATTACTTTTTGTTGATATGGGGACAAATTTGCTCTAAAATACGCGCATGATACGGAGGAACTTGACGCAACTCGTCTGGGTGGCGTGTTTATGCGGGGCAGGCCTGCTGGGAGGGTACCGGGCGATGGCGGCTTCATCGGGCGAGGCGGCTGGCGGTGCCACTGCGGATATCGCCAATTCAGGCGTGGGGCTGAAACCACTGCCGGGGTTTGCCGCCGATGATGCCCAGGCCGCCCACGCCGTGCCCGCTGATCAATCGGCTCGGCTGATAACCGATAAATCGCTGCTGCCGCCCGTCAAGCGCGGCGCCTTGGCCTCGCGCAAGCTGCGGCTGGGGCGCGAATTGGGCGCGGGCGTTGCCAGTTGGTATGGATTGTATTTTCATGGCCGCCGTACCGCCAGCGGCGAAAAGTACGACCGTTACGCGCTCACCGCCGCGCATAAGACGCTGCCGCTGGGCACCCGCGTAGTCGTGAGCAACCCGCGAACCGGCAAGCAGATCGTGGTGCGCATCAACGACCGCGGCCCCTACGTTGGTCATCGGATACTGGATTTGAGTGAGGCGGCCGCCAGTGCGCTGGGCTTGAAGACGCGCGGACATGATTGGGTCGTGCTCAATGCAGTTTTGCCGAAGGACACGGCCACCAGGGCTTACGCCGTGTCGCGCGCCGCGGCAGTGGGCCATGCGCCGGCCTCCCCGGACTCGGCGACGGCCGTAGCCGCATTGCAAACGGCCCAGACGCCGCAATCCGTATCCGCCGCCGTACCGGCGGAAGGAGCGGATGTACTGGCCCTGGCTGACTCAAAAGTTGTTAGTAACGTTTACAATAATAATTTGAATGAAAATGGAAAAATAACTGGACAAACCGAAACGGAGACGGCAACGGACGCGGGTGCCTATACGGTTTCCCCTCTCCGAACACGCGCTCACTAATTCCTCTCGGCAGCATCGCTGAAGCGTCCGTTCTTCTGGGTCAAGAGCGTCTCGACGGGAAGGCTGTTGTTAGCTTAGTGACCGTGAATTTTGCACGTTTTCGTTATACAATAAGAATACCGAGCAATATTACCCACCATGTGTTTGTCCATGCAAGTTGAAGGCAGCCTCCAGAAATGTTGGAAAGTCTACGAAAGTACACACCAAGCCAAGGATCCGCCTGCATTCGTATAGAAAAGTTCTTCACCCATGCCAAAATTGATCTTGTCTCTTGATGGCATCATCGTCAAAGAAGTCCATCTGCGTAAAGTCCGGGCGACCATTGGGCGGCGGCCTTACAACGATATCGTCATAGAAAACCTGGCCGTCAGCGGCGAGCACGCCGTCATACAGGACACCGGCCATCAAATTGTGCTCAAGGACTTGGGCAGTACCAACGGCACCTATGTCAATGGCCAGCCGATCCGCAAGCAGGCGCTTGAATATGGCGATCTGATCGAGATTGGGCGCTACAAAATTCAGTATGTCGAAAGCACTGGCAATACCGCGCCGGGGGACTTGAACAAGGTCAACGGCAGTGCAGCCGTCAGCGACGGCGGCAACCCCGCCGTACCCACGCAGCCCGCGGCATTGCCCGCTACGCCGCCCACGCTGGAGGGTGATGCCATCGAAGGGCCGCGCCTGCGGGTTTTGAACGGCGCTTCCAGCAACAAGAGCATGGCCTTGACCAAGGTGGTCAGCACCATTGGCAAACCGGGTGTTTCGGTCGCTTCTGTCATCCGGCGCGGCGATGGTTGTTATGACTTGGCGCATGTGACTGGCGAAATGGTGGCAACCGTCAATGGCGTTTCGGCGGCCCAGGGTTCCATTGCGCTCAATCACGGCGATCACATCGACGTGGGCGGCGTGCAGCTTGAATTTCTCGACCACTAATCGCCCGGCCCTGGCGCGCCGGGTCAATCTTGATGGGTTGCGGATTTGACCTTGGCGCGGAAATGACGCTATCGTGCGGGGGCGCGTCAAATTCTCAATCCGGCAGCCCGTGTTTCGTCTGGTTCCTTTTCAGCCTTTAACCCGCTATTACGTCTGGCGGCTGGCGATTATCGCGGCGCTGACGCTGCTGGCGGTCTTGCACGCGCTGGACGCGCTGCCCAGCGCGGCGCTTGACGGCCTGGATCGCTGGCTCTACGACCTGCGGTTGATGGCCAACCTGCCCGGCGGGCGCGACGCGCGTATCGTCATCGTGCAGGTCGATGAACAAAGTCTGGCCGCGCTGGGCCAATGGCCGTGGCGGCGCGATGTGTTGGCGCGGCTGGTCGATGAATTGCATGACCGCCAGCGGGCCGCCGCCATCGGCATTGACGCGGTGTTCGCGGAACCGGAGCATCAGCGCGGCGCGGGCGCGCGGCAAGCCGATCAGCAATTGACCGACGCGCTGGTGCAATCGGGCGCAGTGGTCGGCTATTACTTCACCAGTGACCGCAAGGGCTACCGCGCGGGCGAGCTTCCCGCGCCCGTGGCGCCGCTGCCCATGCCCGCGCCGGCGGGCCTTTTGCAGTGGGACGGCTATGGGGCCGATCAGCCCGCCCTGATCCAGGCGGGCGTGCACGCGGGCTTTTTCAATGCGGTGCAGGATGCCGACGGCCTGGTTCGCGCGGCCCCGCTGATCGCGGCATTTGCCGGCGGCG
>JAIRQU010000155.1 GCA_031256305.1 Burkholderiaceae bacterium | reverse complement strand
CGCTGGCCTGCTGGCCGGGCCTTGATTATTTTGAGTTGTCGTGGAACCTGCTGCTGCCAGTGCATGAACCGCTGTTTGGCCGTTTGTCCGACGTGCATGTGCAGATGGCGCCGCAAAGTCTGAAATGTTTGACCGAGGAGCGCGCCGATGCTCTGCGCGGGATTCATTCAGAGACGCAGTTTCGGCTGCACGCCAACGTGCGGGTCTTGCCCGAACGGCGTCTGGCCGATCTGAGCAATTTCGAGCAGAACCGGGACTGGTTCGAGCAAGCGGCCCGGATCAACGGCCTGTTGCAGGCCAGGGCCTACACCGCTCACGCCGGCCGCCGCAGCAATGCCACGCTGGACAGGGCGCTGGACAATGCACGCCGCTGCGCCGATCTGTTCGGCTGCACGGTGGGCATCGAAGGGCACTATCCAACAGGCGGTGATGTCTGGCTGGTATCGAGCTGGCCAGAATATCGCCAAGTGTTCGAGTCGGGCGTGCCGTATGCGCTGGACATGTCGCACCTCAATATCCTGGCGGCCCGCACGGGGCGTCAGGAGATCACGCTGGTAGCCGAGATGCTCGCGTGCGAGCGCTGCATCGAAGTTCACGTCAGCGACAACGATGGCCAGCGCGATGAGCATCGGGTATGCACAACGCCGCGCTGGTGGTATCCGTTGCTCACCACGCATGTCAATCCCAAGGCGGTGATCTTCTCCGAAGGCAACCATCTTGATCCTTAGCGATACAAACAGGAGCATCCAATGCGAAACCGCATAATTTCCAAACCCATCGAAGAATTCAGTGATGACGAAATCTGTCTGCATGACTGCAAACTCTCCGATCTTGCCTCCAAAATGTTTGATGCCTTCTACCTGGGCGAGCACGAACGCGCCCTGGCGTTGGCCAGGCGCATAGCCCAGGATGCCACGGGCCGCGTGTTGCCCAGTTGATGGCATGGATATGTTTGGTTACAAACTGCGCTACACTTGCAGTGCTTTCCGCGTGTTTGCCGGCGTCACGCATAAACCGGCGCACAGCGCTCTTTCAACCCTTGAGAAGGAGACGCTGGCCGGCAACCTCTGGTTGTTGGCCGGTCAGGGTACATTGAAACGGGCGGCGCACCCCTGAAACCCACACTCACACTCAGCCGAGTGCCGCCTTTATCGCCGAGTCGGAGCGGAATCCGGTTCGGAATCTCCAAGCCTGCAACCCCGCCGCGTCCCCCAAGGACGCGGCGCGAGTTGTCTTGTTCTCTCACAACCCCAGCCGGGACGCGCGCGCCCCGAACAGGGGCCGTGCTCCGGCATTTCTTTCTTTCTGGAGCACACACACATGATCAAAGTGCAAGGCGCATTGCGCGTCAAGAAGATCCTGCAATCGCGCAACGGCCCATTTGCCGTGGGCACGTTCAGCACGGACATCGGCGAGTTCAAGGTCAAGGATCAGGTACTCGACCAGTTCGATGAAGGTATCTATCAGGTCTCGGCCTGGATCGTTCACGTTTTTCCGGCGGGGTACTACTCGGCGGGCCGTTTCATCATCGAGGTGCGCGCGCAGTTGGATGATCTGCAAGTGCAAAGCGAGCAACCGGGTGATGTTAGCGGCGCGGAGAATGCCGCGGCCCTAGAACCCGATCCGCTGGACGAACCGCCGCCGGTGCAAGTGCCGGTGCAAGTGCAACAAAGCGCGCCGCAGCCGGCCCAAGCTGGCGACAGATCGCTTGATGCGCTCAAAGCCAGGCTCATGGAAATAGGCAAGGGCAAGCCGGGCCGCAAGGCGGCACGGACCGAGTGCGCATCCGCGTCATCGGCGTCAGTGTCCGCACCCATGTCCGCACAAGCGAGCTTTGCCGCCGATGATGCGCGAGCGCTGTTCAGCGCGGATCTGCTGGCCCTGATTGAGGCCAAGCAGCCCGTCAAGCTCGACGCCACGATTGATCGCAAGCTCTTTCGAGAACAGGGCCTGGCGCTGCGCCAGCAGCTTGGCTACCGCTTCAATTCACTGGAACAGACTTTCTATCCGGCAACGGTAGAGCCGGCGTAGCAAAACTTTTCGACAACCCGCCTTGGCGCGGGCTGTCGCTTGCGCGGGGGGCATCCGTGCAAACGACAGCCTGTGACAGGGCACATAGCCATCCTGGGTGGCGGACGGCCTGATGCGTCCGCGGCTTTGCGACTGAGGCGTGCGGGCGAGCAGCCAAGCCCTCACGTGAACAGGCGCGCCTTTGTTTATCTGCCCTAGGCTCCCAATCGGGCAGAGGCTCGCGCGGGATACGCGATCAGCGTATCGACGCGCGGCCAGGAGCAGCGTTGCAAATCGAGTTTCAATCCAGCGGAACCCCGATGGGTTCCCCCAGCGTCTTGCGGGGCAGGGCGCTTGGGGAAACCATCCGTCAAACCGAAGATGGTTTTCAAAGCGCGTTCAGCCTTGCAAACGCGCGGACCGTAAGGCCCAGGCATGTTTTTTCAACCACCCGCGCGGGAACACGTTTCCCGCCGGGATGCTGTGCGACCGCGCATTTTCATGGAGTAAACTCATGGATATGTCATCCAATGCGCTCAACCTGTTTGAGGCGCTCGTCAAGTTCGCGCCCAGTGCGGACAGAGACGATGCGCTGGCGGTCGCGCGCACGATTGAGTCAAGCGTCCACCACGGTCAGAAACACATTGAGAAGAACATTCTCGACAAAGTGATGACCCGCGAGGATGGCGAGCGGCTCAAACAGCAAGTCAATCAGCTAGACCAGAAGGTCAATCAGCTAGACCAGAAGGTCGACAAGTTGAACGACAAGCTCACGGCCCAAATCAAGTGGTACATCAGTGCGATGTTCGTTGCCGTCGCGGCGGCAACAGCGGCTGCCAATTGGTTGCACTAGCGGCCTGAACAGCGCCACGGGCAATTGTGCCCCGTGGCGCATCTTTCCTGTTACCTTTCCTTTCCACCCGCGCGGGAACACGTT
>JAIRQU010000010.1 GCA_031256305.1 Burkholderiaceae bacterium | reverse complement strand
GCACGGGGTGGGTCGATTCGCGCTCTTGGCCGTTGCTAGTCTCGCGTAGCCGCAAGCCTTGCGTTTGCAGTGCCGCCAGCGTCGCGCCGCGCGCCAGGCAGCTTACCGTGCAGCCGGCGGCGGCCAGCCGCGCGCCGATCCAGCCGCCGATGGCACCCGCGCCGACGATGCAGATGTTGTTGAACATGAGTCGTTCTTTCCTGAAGCGGATAGGGTGATGCTATCCCGGCGCGGGCGACAATGATGCCCTATGGCCAAAGAACGCCCCCTCTATGTTTGCCAGACCTGCGGCGCCAGCAGCCCGCGCTGGCTGGGCCGCTGCCCGGCTTGCACGGCCTGGAACACGCTGGTGGAAACGGTGGCCGAACCGGCGACGAGCGCGCCGGGCAAAAACCGGCTGAGCGGCGCATTCGCGGCGCTGACGCCGTCGGACCAGGTGCGGCGGCTGGCCGAGATCGAGGCCGAGGACATCGCGCGCACGCCCACCGGGCAGGCCGAGCTGGACCGCGTGCTGGGCGGGGGCATCGTCGCGGGCGGCGTGGTGCTGATCGGCGGCGATCCGGGTATCGGCAAATCGACGCTGCTGTTGCAGGCGCTGGACGCGCTGGAGCGCGGCGCTACAACATCTGTAGCTGACGTATCAGAAGCGACCGGCCTGGCGACGCTGTACGTGACCGGCGAAGAGAGCGGCGCACAGGTGGCGCTGCGCGCACGGCGGCTGGGGCTGGCCGGCTCGCCAGTGGCGGTGCTGGCTGAAATCCAGCTCGAAAAAATCCTGACCACGCTAACCGAACGGCAACCGGCAGTGGCGGTGATCGACTCCATTCAAACGCTGTATTCCGACCAGCTCACCAGCGCGCCGGGCAGCGTGGCGCAGGTGCGCGAGTGCGCCGCACACCTGACGCGCTGGGCCAAGACCAGCGGCGGCGCGGTGGTGCTGGTGGGCCACGTGACCAAGGACGGGCAACTGGCCGGCCCGCGCGTGCTGGAGCACATGGTGGACACGGTGCTGTACTTCGAGGGCGACACGCATTCGAGCTTTCGCCTGATCCGCGCCATCAAAAACCGCTTTGGCGCGGCGGGCGAAATCGGCGTATTCGCCATGACCGAGCGGGGCCTCAAGGGCGTGAGCAACCCCAGCGCGATTTTTCTGACGCCGCACGCGCAGCCGGTGCCCGGCAGTTGCGTGCTGGTCACGCTGGAAGGCACGCGCCCGCTGCTGGTTGAAGTGCAAGCGCTGGTGGACGCGGGCGGCCCCAGCCCGCGGCGGCTGTCGGTGGGGCTGGACCGCGAGCGGCTGGCGATGCTGCTGGCGGTGCTGCACCGCCACGCGGGCGTGGCCTGCGGCGATCAGGACGTGTTCGTCAACGCTGTGGGCGGCGTGCGCATCGGCGAACCGGCGGCGGACTTGGCGGTGCTGCTGGCGATCCACTCATCGCTGCGCGGCAAACCGCTGCCCAAGGGGCTGGTGGCGTTCGGCGAAGTGGGACTGGCCGGCGAAGTGCGCCCCGCTCCGCGCGGTCAGGAGCGCCTGAAGGAAGCCGCCAAGCTCGGCTTTGCCGCCGCCCTGGTGCCCAAGGCCAACGCGCCCAAGCGCCCCCTGCGCGATCTGGAGGGACTGACCTTGTACCCGGTCGAACGCATCGAACAAGCGCTGGCGGCGGTACGCGATATGGAAGCGGCGGGGTAAGGCCGGCCAAGCGCTGAGGGTCGCCCGCGGTTCACACAACCCGCGCGGACTGCATCAGAACGTAAGCACCTTATCCGCCTGCAAAGTCATCTCGGTCAGTTCGGCCAGCGTGCCAATCGCCACGCCGTCTATCAGCTTGAGCGCCAGCAGCCCGCGGTTGCCCGCACAGGTCTTGCACAGGCGCACCGGCACGCCGTGGTCGGTGAGCTGTTCCACCATTGTTTGCAGGGTGTTGCCCGATGCGTCCTGCTGGCCGGGCAGACCCAGTACAGTGGCGTCGGACATCAGGAACACGTCGAGCAGCGGCTTGTCGCTATCGCGCTCAACCAGCGCCAGTGCCAGCCGCAGCGCGGACAGACAGCGCTCGCTGCCATAGGGCGGCGCATGAATGATGATGAGTATTTTTTGCATGGTCAGGAACCGTTCGGGACTATGCGTTCGGCGCGAAATCCTGCTTTGCGCCTCAAAGGGTTGTCCTCGTCATTCAACTGGCTTCTTTACTCCCAGCCCGCAGCAGCGCCACGGTGATGTTGTCGCGTCCACCCGCAGTGTTGGCTTGGGCTATGAGTACTTGGGCCATGCTGGGCAGGGGCAGGCCACTGCCCAGCACGGCGGCGATTTCGGCGTCGCTGACCATGTCGGTTAGGCCATCCGAGCATAGCAGGCAGATGTCGCCCGGTTGCAGGGGTTCGGCCTGCGTGTCCAGCAGCACCGTGTCTTCCACGCCCAGTCCGCGCGTGAGCAGACCGCGGTAGCGCCAGGCGGCGGCGGCTTGTTCGGGCGTGAGCAGGCCCACGTCCACCTGCGCCTGCAACACCGAATGGTCGCGCGTGAGCTGCGCCAGCGCGCCGCCGCGCCAACGGTAGGCGCGCGAATCGCCGACGTGGCCGATCAGCAGTTGCCCTTGATAGACCAGCGCCGCGACCAGCGTGGTGCCCATGCCCGCGTGTTCGGGCTGGGCGTTGGCGTCGTCGAAGATGGCGCGGTTGGCCTCGTCCGCGCAGGCTTGCAGCGCCTGGAGCGCGGCGGCCACGGTAAAAGGCGCGCCGCGCGGGTCGGCCAGGCGAGCGGCGGCGTCCTGTACCCAGCCGATCAGCGCGTCGCCGACATTTGCCACGGTCATGCGGCTGGCGACCTCGCCCGCGTTGTAGCCGCCCATGCCGTCGGCCAGCACGGCCAAGCGGTACTCCGGTTCAACGCGCACCGCGTCTTCATTGTTGGCGCGCTTGCGGCCCACGTCGCTGAGGGCGGCCCATTCGAGCGTGAATTCATCGGTCATGATTGACATCAGTCATGCCGCACCGCGCTTTACGCCGCCGCAAACAACGGCCCGGCTTCGCTGCTGGCGCCGGGGGGTTTTAGCCCCAGATGCCGCCAGGCCGCCAGCGTGGCCACGCGCCCGCGCGGGGTGCGTTGCAGGTAGCCTTGCTGGATCAGATACGGCTCAATCACGTCCTCGATGGTATCCGGTTCCTCGCCAATGCTGGCGGCAATATTGTCCAGCCCGACCGGACCGCCGTCAAAGCGGTGGATCACCGCTTCGAGCAGCTTGCGGTCCATCACGTCAAAGCCCTGCGGGTCCACGTCCAGCATGGCCAGCGCCGCGTGCGCGGTTGCCAAGGTGATGCGTCCATCGCCTTGCACGTCGGCGTAGTCGCGCACCCGGCGCAGCAGCCGGTTGGCGATGCGCGGAGTGCCGCGCGAGCGGCGCGCGATCTCGAACGCGCCTTCCGGTTCGGCGGGCACGTTGAGCAGGCCCGCCGAACGCGCGACGATGCGCGCCAGTTCATCGGGCGTGTAGAACTCCAGCCGCGAGACGATGCCGAAGCGGTCGCGCAGCGGATTGGTCAGCATCCCCGCGCGCGTGGTCGCGCCCACCAGCGTGAAGGGCTGCACATCCAGTTTGATGGAGCGCGCGGCTGGCCCTTCGCCGATCAGGATGTCGATCTGGTAGTCCTCCAGCGCGGGGTAGAGGATTTCCTCGACCACCGGTGAGAGGCGGTGAATCTCGTCGATGAACAGCACATCGTTCTTTTCCAGGCTGGTCAGGATGGCGGCCAGATCCTTGGGCTTTTCCAGCACCGGCCCGCTGGTCTGGCGCAGCGCCACGCCCAGCTCGTGCGCGATGATGTGCGCCAGCGTGGTCTTGCCCAGCCCTGGCGGGCCGAACAGCAACACATGGTCCAGCGCTTCGCCGCGCTTCTTGGCCGCGCTGATAAAGATTTCAAGCTGCTCGCGCGCCTTGGCCTGGCCGACATATTCATCGAGCAATTTGGGGCGCAGCGCGCGCTCAATGGCCTGCTCGCGCGCCGAGGCCGGGGCGCTGGAAACCAGGCGCGGCGCGTCTTGCGGCGCAGGGGCGAAGTCGTCAACATGGATGGTCATGATGAAATTTTGCGCGCGATGACTTCCATGCACACACGGTAACGTTCGCTGATGCCGTAACGCAAAGGCACAAAGCCCATTTCATCCAGCAAACGGTACAGCCGCGCACGGCCAAAGTTATGGTAATGCTCGATCTCGTCCCAATGCGGGTTGACCTTCATGCGGTCGAGCAAATGCCAAGCGGGTGCATCACTGTTGGGCATAGATAGCAGCAGTACGCCGCCGTCGGCTAGGCGCTCGTGCGCGGCAGCCAGGCCGGTCTTGGGGTAAGGCAGGTGTTCCAGCACGTCAGCCATGCTGATGACCTGACAAAGGTGCGGCAAGTTCAGTTGAGCGATGTCGCTCAAGTGCGCTTCGATGCCAACGGCTTGCAGCGCCGCAACCGCCGCTGGACGCAGATCGCACCCCACAGCCTCGAAACCGTATTCATGCGCGGTCATTAACAACGCCCCATTGCCAAACCCCACGTCTAGCCACAAGCCGCCGGTGGCGAAAGGCAACACCTTCTCGATCATCCGCGCGGCCACCACGCGTTGCCGCTCGAAATCGGCCCCCACGATTTGCCCCGGATTGACGATTTGGGTAAGTTGCTCGAACGCATCGGGCGTGAAATAGCCATCGGTAAACACATGACCGCAAGCGCGGCAGGCACACCAGTGCATGAGCGGCGTCAATCGGTTCGCTGTCCCTGCTTTCGCGGTGGATTGTTTATATAACGCATGGCGCGAGCAATCGCCTGTGCGCGAGGGCGCAAAGTCCCGGCTCTCACACAGGGGACATGCGTCATAGGCGATGCGATCTGGAGAGGTCATAAGAAAAATTCTGTCTATCGCGCCAGCGCTTTGAGCGCCAGCCGGATGCCGTCGCTGACGGCCACGCCGGACGGCAGCGCCTTGAGCGCGGCGGCGGCTTCCTTGTCGCTGTAGCCCAGCGCCAGCAGGGCTTGCAGGATGTCGGTTTGCGCGCCATCGGCGGGCATAGCGGCGCTGCCGCCGGCAGCCGCGCCCAGGTCGGCACCGAGTTTGCCCTTGAGTTCCAGCAACAGGCGCTCGGCGGTTTTCTTGCCGATGCCGGGCACTTTGACCAGACGCACGGGCTGTTGCGCGGCCACGGCCTGCGCCAGTTCGGTCACGCTCATGCCCGAAAGCACCGCCAGCGCGGTGCGCGGCCCCACGCCGCTGACGCGCAGCAGTTCGCGGAAGGCCGCACGCTCGGCCTGCGTGGCAAAGCCGTAGAGCGTTTGCGCGTCCTCGCGCACGACAAAGTGCGTTAACAGCGTGACGCGCTCGCCGGGCGCGGGCAGCGCGTAGAAAGTGCTCATCGGCACCAGCACGTCATAGCCCACGCCCTGACAATCGACCAGAATGGCTGGCGGGTTCTTTTCGGCCAGCAGGCCGCTGAGGCGTCCGATCATGGTGGGTTGCGCGGGAAATAAAGGGCGGCAAGCATTATCGGACGGCGGGCGCGGCGCTTGCGCCGGTTTCCACCTGCCAGTCCCGCCCCGGCCCTTGCGCCAGCGCTGTCAGCACGTCGGGCAGCGCCGCGCGCAGCGCATCGGCCAATGGATACGGCGGGTTGATAACGAACATGCCGCTGGCGCGCAGCGTTGGACCGGCCTCGTTTGGGTGCGCGTTCGACTGACCGATGTTGAGCCTGGCGTGCAGCCAATCGCGCCCAGCCTGACGGGCCAGCGCCTGCAAACGGCGCGGCAACTGGTGCGCTTGCGCCCGCCCGATGATGGGATACCAGACCAGATAGACGCCGGTGGCAAAGCGTTGCAAGGCGTCCTGCACGGCCTGTTCTACCTTGGCGTAGTCGCTCTTGATTTCATAGCTGGGGTCAATCAGCGCGAGCGCGCGGCGTGATCCGCCGCCATCCGCCGGAGGCGGCAGCAAGGCGCGCAGGGCGGCAAAGCCGTCAGCGCGTTCGGCATGGACGCGGCGGCGGCTGGGCAGGCTGGCGGCCAGCGCCAGCAGCGCGCGGCTGTCGGTGGGGTGCAGCTCGTACAGATGCAGCCGGTCGCGGCTGATCGCGCCGTCCAGGCGTTCGGGCCGGGTCATGTAGTGGTGCAGCACCAGCGGCGAACCGGGATAGACCAGCGCCGCCCCTTGCGGGTTGAACGCCGCCAGCAGCGCGCGGTACTCGGCCAGCAAATCATTTGCCTGATCGCGCGTGGCGTCGGGTTGGCCGGGCAGTGCGGCCAGTAGCCGCAGCACGCCCGCGCGCGCCTCGCCGGACGCGGCGGCCATGTCGCCGTCGAGCCGGTAGCGCCCCGCGCCCGCGTGGGTGTCGATCAGCGTGACCGGCCCCGGTTTGCGCATCAAGTGCCGCAACGCGCCAATGAGCGTCAGATGCTTGAGCGCATCGGCATGGTTGCCGGCGTGAAAAGCGTGCCGATAACTGAACATGCGCCAATGCTAAGGCAATACCGGGCAAGTCATAGCCGGTACCGGTCAGCGGGCCAGGTACAGTTATGTCATGGATCCCAAAATCTGGCTGGCCTACTTTGCGGCGGCGTGGTTGATTGCACTCTCGCCGGGCGCGGGGGCAGTGTTGTCAATGACGCATGGCCTGTCCTACGGCGTGCGGCAGGCCACGGCCACCATTCTGGGTTTGCAGACGGGGCTGGCCTTTATCCTGCTGGT
>JAIRQU010000259.1 GCA_031256305.1 Burkholderiaceae bacterium | reverse complement strand
CGCGCTGGACTTTGCGCTGGATGCGAACGACATGGCCGCCATAGACCAGCTTGACGCCGGCAAGCGTATGGGGCCGGATCCGGGGGCGTTTGCTTGACATCTTCTCCTAAATGTGTGCTAGCTCAACAAAATGACTGATTTTTGCTTGAGTGGTATTTGCTAATTTATGATTTTGTCTTTTGAGGTTTGACTAAATGGTTATTTTTGGGCATGTCTTCTGGCTTTTGAGAGCAGTAGCACTGGTTTACGATAACACTATCTTTCCGAGAACATTCTGTCTTAACTTGTGATGATATATCTTGCTGGGGGCACTATACGATTGATGATGATCCATTCTGAAAATCACACGCACTCATACTCGTTACACTAGATACTGAAATAAAAATTAAATTAAAATTTAAAATAGATATAAACAGTACGAATCGTGCAGTATCCATCAAGGCTCCGCTACCCGATGCTGCCAGTAATGCGCCGCCTCGACACGCTCGCAATGCACCCGATCCGGCTGCGCGCTATACCAGCGAATCGCGCCGCAAGCGGGCGTAGCGATGAAGTCCACGCCAGCCGAATGATAGCGCATTACCACCTCCGGATTAGGATGGCCGTAGCGGTTTCGGTAACCTGCTTGCGCCAGCGCGAAGCGTGGACGCACGGCGGCGATGAAGGCGGGGGATGACGAGTTATGGCTGCCGTGGTGCGGCACGACCAGCGCGTCGGCGTGCAGGTTGATGCCCGATTCCGCCGCCGTCAGGACCAGTTCGCGCTCCTGCCGAGCCGGGATGTCGCCGGTAAGCATGACCGCCGCGCCGCGCCCGCCTTGCGCGGCCACGCGCAACACGCAACTGCGGGCGTTGGTGTCGCGCGCCTTGGCGCTGGCGTTGGGGTCGGCAGCTTGCACATAGCGGGACGCGGGCGGGTGCAGCACCTGAAAATGCACGCCGTCCCAGTCCCATGACTGCCCGGCCAGGCACAGCAGGGGCGTGTGGCCGGGCGCGCCTTCGGGCGCACTGGATTCGGATTCCATCAGCCACGCGCCCGGCTGAGCCTGCAACACCGCCGCCGCGCCGCCGGTGTGGTCGATGTCGCGGTGGCTGAGCATGACGCCATCAAGCCGCACGCCCAGCGCCACGAGCAAAGGCACGATTTCGCGGCTGCCCGCGTCGCTGGTGGCGCTGTAGCGCGGCCCGGCGTCAAACAGCAGTGCGTGATGCGCGGTCAGCAGCAATGCCGCGCTGCCCTGCCCGATGTCGGCGGCCAGCAGCTCGAATTGCCCCGCGGGCGGGCGGCCCGGCGCCCACAGCGCCAGACCGGCCAGCAGCGGCACGCCAGCCAGCCGCAGCGCCCACGGCCAACGCAGCGCCAGCAGCACGCCTCCCGCTATCGCCGCTGCCCCGGCGGACCACGGCACAGCGGGCCAGGTTAGCGCCGCCAGCGGCCAACTGGCCAGCCATTGCAGCCACACTAACAAAGGCCAGAGCGCCCATTGCGCCGCCAGCCACAGCGGATGCGCCAGCGCGCCCAGCAACGCCAGCGGCGTGACGACCAGTGTCACCCACGGAATCGCCACCAGGTTGGCTAACAGCCCGACCACCGACGCCTGATGAAACAGCAGCAGCGTCAGCGGCGTGAGCGCGATGGTAGCCACGCCTTGCTGATGCAGCAGCGCCTTGGCCTGCCGCCACAGATACCGCCCTGCGCCAGCGGCGGAACTGCCGGAGGCGCGCCGGGCGCGCCATTCGTCGATGCTGGTGGCAAACAGAATCCCCACCGCGACAAAGCTCAGCCAAACACCCGGTTGCATCAACGCCCATGGATCAGCGGCCAGCACCACGGCCATGGCCCACAGCCAGGTCAGCCGCCACGGCCACGCCAGCCCGGCCAAACGCAATAGCGTGACCAGCGCCAGCATCAGCACGGTACGCTGCGCGGGCACGCCCCAGCCGCTGAACAGCGCATACAGCAACGCGCCCGCCACGCCGCCAATGCGGCTCGCCACGGGTGCGGGCAGCCACAGAACGGGGTTGCGCCAACGCGACGGCGCGCGGCGCGCCCACGCGCGCCAGAACCAGCCCGCCACCAGCCCCGCCAGCCAGCCGATCATGGTGATGTGCAAGCCGGAGATGACCATCAAATGCGCCACGCCTGCCACGCGGAACAGCGTCCAATCATCGCGCGCGATGGTGGCCTGATCGCCCGTGACCAGCGCGGCCACGATGCCCGCTTGACGCTGCCGGGCGGCATCTCCGCTGGCCGCATCGGCCAGAATGCGGTCGCGCGTCCATTGCCGCGCGCGCTCAATCCAGCCGCCATATCTGCTCGCGGGCGCAAGCAAGCGCGGCGTGACGGAGCCGCTTTTGCCGCCCGTGCGCACATAGCCCGTCGCGCCCACGCCCTGTTCCCAAAACCACAGTTCGGCGTCGAACCCGTGCGGATTGCGATTGCCGTGCGGCGCTTTCAGACGCAGCGCGAAACGCCAGACTTGGCCTGTCGCGGGTGACGCGGGTGACGCGGGTGACGCGAGCGGCGCGGGCAGCGTAAGGCCCGCGTCCGCCGCCGCATCGGCCTTGGCGTCCGCCTGGCCGTAGCCGTGGATATACCAGCTCACCAGCACCCGCGCGGGCAGCCGCACCGCGTCACCGGCCCGGCCTGCGGCATCAAGCAGGCGCGCATCGCGCACCGCCAGTGGAAAGCGCCAGCCATCCGCGCCGCGTTCGGGCATCCGGTCGATCACGCCCGTGACCAGCACGTCGCGCCCTTCCAGCGCCGGGGCAATGCGGTCGGCAACCTTTGCCGTGGCGCGCCAGCCCGCTCCGGCAAACGCCAGCAGCGCGGCGGCCAGCATCAGCGCCAGCAATGCAAGCGGCGCAGTCGCCCGGTGCGTCACCTTGCGCGCCAGCCACGCCGCCACGCCCAGCGCGCAACCCAAGCCCGCCAGCGCCGCATAGGCACTCAGCGCCCACAGCGCTGGCTGCCCCACTTGCAGCGCCGTGCCCGCGACCCAGCCCGCCGGCCCAAGCGCCAGCGCCCAACCCGTCCAGCCGTATTTGCGCGCGTCCTGCAAGATGGCAACTCCTGACAAACGTAGAACTTGTTAGGATGCCAGAGATTGCGGCAAGACCCGCGCCGCTCTTATCTTTTATTTATTGTCATGGTCACGATTCAAGACAAACTCGCCGCCCTGGGCATCACCCTGCCCCCTGTCGCCACGCCCGCCGCCGCCTACGTGCCGTGGGCGCGCAGCGGCAACCTAGTCTTTCTCAGCGGCCACCTGGCGCGCCAACACGGCCAGCCCTGGCGCGGCCAACTGGGCCGCGACATGACCACCGCCCAGGGCCAGCAAGCCGCGCGCGCCACGGCCATCGACCTGCTGGGCACGCTCAACGCCGCCGCCTGTGATTTAAGCCGCGTGCGCCGCATCGTCAAGGTGGTCAGCCTGGTCAACTCCACGCCCGACTACACCGAGCAGCACTTGGTCACCAACGGCTGCTCCGAACTGTTGGCCGAGATTCTGGGCGAAGCCGGCCAGCACGCCCGCAGCGCCTTTGGCGTAGCCGCGCTGCCGCTGGGCGCCTGCGTCGAAATTGAACTGGTGGCTGAAGTAGCCTAAGCGCCCGATCCCCGTGTGCGCGGGGATGCGGGGCCGCCGTCAAAAGCTGACGTTGAGTCTGGCCCACCAGAGGCGGCCCGGTTCGTTGATGGGGACGGCGCCGGGAAAGCCGAAGCCCGCGTTGCCCGCCATGTTCAGGTGTTCGCTGTAGGTCTTGTTGAACAGGTTGTCCACGCCCAGGATGAATTTGGCCTGCTTGGTCAAGACATAGCTGGCGTTGAGCGACACCACGCCGAACCCCGCGCTGGGGCCAAAGTCCTGTCCCACCACGTTGCCCTCTCCCACCGCAACGCGGCGCTGGGCCGCCGCCAGTCGCCACAGTGCGTTAGCCGTCCACGGGCCGTTTTTGTAAGACAGGCTCAGGCGCGCTTCCAGCGGCGGGATCTGCGGCAGCGGGCGGTGATCGGTGCGGTTCTCGCCCCAGGCGTAGGCCAGCGTCGCGCCCGCCTGCCACTGCGGGGCAATCTTGTAGGACGCGCCCAGTTCGCCGCCCCAGATGGAGGCATTGACGTTGCGAGCCGTCGAAGTCGATGTGCCGCCCATGCCGCCCGCGGTGTAGTCGAACAGGATGAAGTCCTGCACATACCCCAGGTAGCCCGATGCCCACAGTTCCCACCGCGGGGTCTGGTAGCGCGCGCCGATGTCGATCTGCGTGGTCTTTTCGGGCTGCAAGCCAGTGAAGGCGTTGGCCGATCCCATCGGCCCCTGCTGGGCTGAAAACAGCTCCCAATAGTCCGGGAAGCGTTCAACGTGCCCAATGCCGGCGTACCAGGTGGCCGGAGCCGAAGCCATATCCTGCTCATAGCGCACAAAGCCGCTGGGCAACAGCTTGGCGCGGCGCTGGTCGAAGGTCGGATTGGGCATGGCCGACATGCCTGATCCGCTGCTTTGCCGCCAATCCTTGGCCGAGGCCCAATCCAGCCGCGCGCCGCCAATCACGCGGTCGCGCTGCGTGGCGCGCCAGGTGACTTGGGCAAACAGGCCGGTGTTGCCGAGCGAGGCGTCCTTGACCCACGGGTTGTCCAGGTAAGAAGCCAGCCCGGTGCCGCTGCGCCCCCGGTGGCCGCTGGCCTGCGCATCCACGCCCGTGACCAGATCGACCGCCGTTCCCAAGCGCCACGTCGCGGCCAGCCGTCCGCCAACGATGGCCCGGTTGTCGGCATTGGCCATGCCGCTGCTCATGCCCCCCATCCCGCCGCTGCTGGGCGCGCGCAGCGTGAAGTTGTCCATGACCATGGTGGCGTCGTTGTAATAGACCTGCGCCTCGATCTTGTCCAGCGCGCCGTCCAGATGACTTTTGACGAAGCGCGCGCCCAGCGTCTGGCGCACCAGCTTGGTCGCGTCCATGCCGCGGCCCGCGTATTTGGCGTAGCCGTTGCCCCCGCCCGCCGTCACTTCAAACAACGTGTCGGCGTCAGGCGTAAAGCCCAGCGTCAAATCGGCATCGCGCTTGTCCCAGCCCGATGGAAGGGTCTTGCCGCCGCCGTCCTTGTAGTTGCCCGAATGCGTGTGATTCGCCGTGATCCGGGCATAGAACTTTTCATTACCAGCGGTTAAATCCACCGATTCGTCGTTGCGGCCAAACGAACCGCCGCCCAGGCTGCCGTCAAAGCGCAAGCCCGGCGCGGTAAAGCGCGGCGTGTCGCGGTCGAAGCGGATCGTCCCCGCCGACGCGCCCGGCCCCCAAATCACGGTTTCCGGCCCCTTGATGACCGTCACCGCGTCGAAGCTCTCCGGCGCAATGTAGGAACTGGGCGCGTCCATGCGGGCCGGACATGCGCCGATGATCGACGCGCCATCGGTCAGGATGTTCAGACGCGAGCCGAACATGCCGCGCAGCACCGGGTCGCCATTAGCGCCGCCGCCGCGAATCATCGAAAAACCAGGAATCGTCTTGAGGTAATCCGCGCCATCGCTGGCCGTTTGCGCGGCA
>JAIRQU010000203.1 GCA_031256305.1 Burkholderiaceae bacterium | reverse complement strand
TCGTATTGGCGCTGGGCAATTTCGACTTGCGCGCGCGCTGCCTGGGCTTGCAGCCGTGCCTGCTGGTAGCGCTGGTCGTACTCAGCCGGTTCCATGCGCGCAATGACTTGGCCTGCGCGCACGGGGTCGCCCTCGCGCACTGTCAGGTTACGCAAGACGCCGGGCACGCGCGCCTTGACCAGCACGGTATTCCTGGCATTCAATGTTCCGGTTATGGGTACGCTGGTAACCAGTGTTTGCACTTGCGCGCGGGTTACATCGCCAGGGGCGAGCGTAAACGAACGGGCCATGTCTTGCGCGGCTAAATGAAGCTGGGCCGCCCGCTGAACGCGCTGCATATACCAAGCGCGGCCTGCGAGTAGCGCCAGCAGCACGATTATGGCAAGAATGCCCCACGCCATTGGCCGGCGGCGCGCGGCGGGGGGGGAATCAAAAATGTTCATCCTCATGATAGCGCAGTACCGAATTATTATGTTGATATCAAAGCCGGATTTTACCTCCTGAGCAGGGTGGTGCTGCAACGCCCGCTTATTGGGTAAGACTGGAAATTACGTGATGGCAAAATTATATCACAAATTCACGTTTACTCATAACCTGTTATTATAGTATTAAAAGAATCAAGTATTTGTTGCTTCTTTCTTCTTCTCCTGCGCCGCGAACAGGGCGTGTTCACGCCCGCATCCCGGCAATGCCTGCTCCAGGCAGGTTGCAAGAGATTTGCCTGTGAACCGGATCGGTTGGGCCGATGGGGCTGTCCTGGATTCATGTCAAAGCCTCCCTGTCAGGGGCATCCTCATGCCGTTATCAAAATTCACCGTTATCAATTTCAATATTGACAGCCTATGAGGGTTGTCGCATCCCAGATGATTGCATGGATAAAAGTTGCTTCTTCCTCTTGGTGGTGCCAGCGGTGTTGCGGACGTTGAGGGAGAGTCCATGCAAACAACTTGGCGGCTGTGCTGCAAATCGTTCTGCACAGGAAGGCCCTCACTATGCCCGCCGTGCGCGCCCCAATCGCTCCCAGCCATGACTGCGCCGCCGTACTGGCCCCGGCGCTTGGCATCACCGGACAAACCGCCCGCCAGTCGCCCGCAAGTTGATCGGACGGTGCTGCCTGTGCGCGCAGCGCCACCATGCCCTGCCCGGACCAGACCATTCGCGTTGAAATCAATCCGGCGGGCAGGCGCGCGGATGGCGGTCGGCGGCGCGGTTGCGCCACGAAGCCAAGCCGTTCGTAGAGGTGGCGGGCGCGGATGTTGTCCAGCCGCACGTCCAGTACATATTGGCCGCCCGGCGCGCAGCGCAACCAGCCGCTGGTCAGCGCATGGGCCAGCAGCGCCGTGAAGATACCCGCGCCGCGCATCCGCGTGTCGGTGGCGAAGTTGGCGAGCAGGACCTGCCCGCGTTCGGGCGCGGGCAGTTCGCCGCCCAGAATCGCGCCGCGCCGCAATATGCCGGGGGTTTGCCGCGGCCCGAAGAAACGCAGCGCTATCCAGGCCAGGTAAGGATCATCAAGCCGCGTATCACGGTGGCCGTGTGCGGACATTTCGGATAACACGGTTCCATCGGGCGAGCAGGCCACGTAATAACGACGCCATGAAAAGTGGCCATGATCCAGAGCAAACGCGAATCGCAAAAAAGCCAGCGACTGTTCGTCGGGCACCCCCAGAAAAAACCGGAACTCATGCACGCCAGAGGCGAATATGAGCGGCGCGCAAGCGGCCGCGTCACTGGTTTGCGCGGGTCTGAAGCGCCATTGCTCGCCGTTCATTGAGCTAACTGGGCCATGATTTTGATCGTGTGCTCAATCTGTTCGGGTTGGTGCGTCGAGCAGATGAAAAAGCGCAGACGCGCGGTTTTTTCTTCCACGGCGGGATAGAAGATCGGCTGCACGTTGATACCTTGCTCGAACAGCGCGTTGCTCCAATGCACGGCCTTGAGCGAACTGCCGGTGATGACCGGTATGACCGAGTAGCCCGCACTGGCGCCGGTGTTCAAGCCGGCTGCCCGCGCGGCATCCAGAAACAGCTTGCCGTGCGTTTGCAGCGCGGCGATGCGTTCAGGCTCGGCCTGCAAGCGTTCGAGCGCCGCCAGCGACGCGGCGGCCAGCGCCGGCGGTATGCCCACGCTGTACATGAATCCGGGCGCCGAGGCGCGCAGCATTTCTACCATCGGCTGGCAACCGGCGATGAAGCCGCCGCAACCCGCCAGCGTCTTGCTGAGCGTGCCCATCCAGAGGTCGATGGCCCCCGGCGGCACGCCGGTATGTTCGCGGATGCCGCGGCCCGTGCGGCCCAACACGCCCAAAGAGTGCGCTTCATCGACCATCAGGAATGCCTCATGGCGCGTCTTGACCTCGACGAAGCGTTCCAGGTCGGGCAGGTCGCCGTCCATGCTGTAGATGCCTTCGATGGCGATCAGCGCATGGCGGTATTCGCGCCGCGCGCGCCGCAGCAGGGCGTCAAGCGCGTTCCAGTCGTTGTGCGGAAAGATCAGGCGCTTGGCGCCCGAAAGCTGGGCGCCCTGCGCAATGCTGTTGTGCGCCAGTTCATCATGCACGATCAGATCCCCCGGCCCGAACAGGTAACTGACCGCCGCCACGTTGGTGGCATAGCCGCTGACAAAAACCACGCAGTCCTCGGCTTCGTAGAAATCGGCCAGCGCGCGTTCGAGCTGGCGGTGGATTGGGCGCTCGCCGGCCACGGCGCGGCTGGCCGAGGCCGAGGTGCCATATTGGTCTATCGCCTCCTTGGCGCGCGCCGAAACCAATGGATCGCCCGACATGCCCAGGTAGTTGTAGCTTGAGTAATTGATGTAGGCGCGGCCACCGATGCGCGTGGTTGCGCCGGCGATGCCTTCATGCACGCGAAAGAACGGCGAGGCCACGCCCAGCTTGTCGCCCCCGACCTGCATGATTTTGATTTGCTGGTATTGGGGCATGGCCTCGAAGCGCTCGCGCGCTTGCCGGGCCGTGCGCCCGGCATCCATGGCGGGTGGCTTGAAAGGCGCGCTCTCGGCCTTTATCGCGCGCTCCATTTGGCGCTTGAGCGCCTGCGCCGCAAGCGTCTGACGCAGATTTTTCAGTTCCATCCGAAGGTTTCTTTCATGTTGTTGCGGCGGTTTTTCTGACTTGACGGAAACGCTCGCCGCGCGCGTCAGAGGCTGCCTTGATTGATTGCATCGGCGCTGGCGGCGGGCGCATGGCTGTCTAGCATGGCCGCAAACGTCTGGTCGTCGGTCTTGATAGCGTGAATCTTGGCCAGGGCCGCGGCCTGGTCGCTCAATGCGGCGTCCGCGCCGCCGCCACTGCCGCTCTGGCGCTGGATCGACGCGACGATCCGCCCCGCCAGCGTGAACACGGTTCCGCCTTCGGCAACGGTCATCATGGGCAGCTTGACCTGGAAGGTTTCCTGAACAGCCAGGCCCAGTTCCATGCCCATCAATGAGTCCATGCCCATGATGTGCAAGGACTTGTCGAGTTCGATGCGTTCGGGCGGCAGGTGCAGGATGCGCGCGATTTGCGCGCGCAGCGCCTGGGCCGCCAGTTGTTGCGCTGGCTCGGCGGGCAGGGCGGCGATCTGTTCGCGCAATTGCGAACCGCCATCCTCTTGCACCGATTCATGGGCGTTGTCCGCGTGCATATACGCATAGCGGCGCGCGTGCGCGGCGGGCATGCTGCGTACTACCGTGCGCCAGTCCAGCCGCCCCACCGCCTCGCCGGGTACATCGGCGGCCAGCGCCGCATCCAGCGCGTCCATGGCCTCGGCGGCGGTGATGGCCCCACCGCCGACGCGTGTTTGCATCTGATCCTGCGTATTCGTGTTGCGCGCCAGAAAGCCGACGTCCTTGATCGCCCCCCAGGCCATGAAGTTGGCCTTGAGTCCTGCGGCGCGGCGCATGGCCACCAGTGCCTCAAGGAAACTGTTGGCGGCCACGTAGTTGCCCTGTCCCGGACTGCCCAGACAGGCCGTCATCGACGAGAACACGGTAAAGCAGTCCAGAGGCCGCTTGCCCAGTGCGCGATGCAGGTTCCATGCCCCGGCAACCTTGGGCGCCAGCGCGGCGGCAAAGCGCGCGTCATCAAGGCTGCGCAGCAGACCGTCCTCAATCTGCATAGCCGAATGCACCGTGCCCTTGATTGGCGTGCCGCGCGCTTCGATGGCGGCGATCAGCGCGGTCAACGCGGCGGCATCGGTAAC
>JAIRQU010000202.1 GCA_031256305.1 Burkholderiaceae bacterium | reverse complement strand
GGGTGCTCGGCGGCGCCGACGCGCTGGTGCTCACCGACGTCTACGCCGCCGGTGAAGCGCCCATTGCCCGCGCCGATGGCCGCGCGCTGGCCCATGCGCTGCGCGTGGCGGGCAAGGTCGAGCCGGTGTTCGTGGAGCATGTGGCCGATCTGCCACAGGCGGTCGCGGAGCAGGCCCAGGACGGCGATGTGGTGATCTGCATGGGCGCGGGGTCCATCGGCGGCGCGCCCGCGAAAATTATTGCTTTGCTACAAAAAACGCAGCATAATTCAGACGGGCCTTTGAATACATGAAAAACGACGCGCGATACGGCAAGGTTGCAGTTCTGATGGGCGGACGTTCGGCGGAACGCGAGATTTCGCTGATGTCCGGCCAGGGCGTGTTATCGGCGCTGCGCGCGCGCGGCGTCGATGCGCACGCCTTCGATCCCGCGCGGCAGCCTTTGGATGATTTGCGGCGCGAAGGTTTTGCACGCTGTTTCATCGCGCTGCACGGACGCTGGGGCGAAGACGGCGCGGTGCAGGGCGCGCTGGAACTGTTGGGTATTCCCTACACCGGCGCGGGCGTCATGGCCTCGGCCATCGGCATCGACAAGGCCATGACCAAGCGTGTGTGGCTGGCCGAGGGGCTACCCGTGCCGCGCCACGCGCTGCTGCCGCGCGGCGCGGCCACGCCCGATGCGCTGCATGCCATTTCCGCTGATCTGGGATTGCCGCTGATCGTCAAGCCGGTGCGCGAAGGCTCCTCGCTGGGCCTGACCAAGGTCACGGACGCCGCCGCCTTGCCCGCGGCGGTACAGGCCGCCGCGCGGCTCGACGACGACATCCTGTGCGAGCAATTCATCGCCGGCGACGAAGTAACCTGCCCGGTACTGGGCGCTGGGCCGGATGCGCGCGCGCTGCCGGTGATCCACATCATCGCGCCCGGCGGCAATTACGACTATCAGCACAAATATTTTGCCGACGACACCGTCTATCGCGTCCCTTGTGACCTGCCGCCGGGCGAGGAGGCGGCCATAAGGCAACTGGCCGAGCGCGCCTACCGCGCGCTGGGCTGCCGCGGCTGGGGCCGGCTAGACGTGATGATCGACGCGGCCACGCGCGCGCCGTATCTGCTGGAAATCAACACTTCGCCGGGCATGACCAGCCATTCGCTGGTGCCGCGCGCCGCGCGCGCTGCCGGCCTGGCGTACGAGGATTTGTGCTTGCGCTTGCTGGACATGGCCGCGCTCGATTACCGGGAGAGCGGGGCATGAGCGCCATGGCCCGCCGCTTTCAACCCGCCATTCAGACGCCGCCCGACGTGCGGCTGATGAACGCCACGACCGCTTTGCTGCTGGTGGTGGTGGCGCTGGCCGCTGGCGCGGCGGGTCTGCTGATGCTGCTGCGCGATCCGGCCTTTGCCATCCAGCGCATCGTGGTGCGGGGCCAGACTTTGCACAACGACGCGGCCAGTCTGCGCGCGCGGGTGTTGCCGCGCTTGACGGGCAATTTTTTCACTCTCAGCCTGGCGCAGGCGCAGGCGGCCTTCCAGTCCGCGCCCTGGGTCGAGCGCGCCGTGGTGTGGCGGCGTTGGCCGGGTTTGCTGGACGTGGTCTTGCAAGAGCGCAAACCTTATGCGCGCTGGGGCGCGTCGGGCGATCGGATGCTCGATGTCAATGGTCAATTGTTCGATGCCGCCATGGCCAGCGGCGTCAGCGATCCGGGCCTGGCCGCCCTGCCAACGCTGGCCGGGCCGGACGGGCAGTGCGCCGCGGTGCTGGCCCTGTATGGCCGGCTCAACCCATTGGTCGCGCCGCTCCATGCCCGGCTGGCGGGGTTGCAATTGCAAGACCAGGGCAGTTGGCGCGCGCTGCTGGTGCGCAATGGCGCGCCGCCGGACGGCGCGGCCAACCCGGCGCTCAATGCGGTTGTCGAGCTGGGATCGGGCGCGCCCGATGAATTGGCCGCGCGCTTGCAGGCTTTCGTGGCGACCGCATCACGGGTAGCGGCGCGCCATCAGCGCGGCGTCGCCGACATTGAAACGGCCGATCTGGACTATTCCAACGGCTACGCGCTGCGCCTCAAAGGCGTGGGTACCACGGGCGCGCAAGCGGCGGCCAGCGCGCCAGCAACGGCGGCAAGCCGGACGCGGCCCATGGCGCGTGGCGCCGCGCCGGGAGCAAGGCGGTAACGGCATGGCCAAGGAATACAAGGACCTCATCGTCGGCCTGGACATTGGCACCGCCAAGATCATGGTGGTGGTCGGCGAGGCGCTGCCCGGCGGCGACCTGCGGCTGGCCGGTCTGGGCGTGGCCGCCAGCAACGGCCTCAAGCGCGGCGTGGTGGTCAACATCGACGCCACGGTGGCCAGCATCCAGCAGGCGCTCAAGGAAGCCGAACTGATGGCCGACTGCAAGATCGCCCGCGTCCATACCGGCATTACCGGCGGCCACATCCGGGGCTTCAATTCCAGTGGCATGATCGCCGTCAAGGATCGTGAAGTCACCCCCGCCGACGTGGCGCGGGTCATCGACACCGCGCGCGCGGTCAACATTCCCAGCGATCAGCGGCTGCTGCTGGTGGAGCCGCAGGAATTCGCCATTGACGGACAGGACGTGCGCGAGCCGGTGGGCATGAGCGGTCTGCGGCTCGAAGCCAAGGTGCATATCGTCACCGGCGCGCAAAGCGCGGCGGAGAACATCGTCAAGTGCGTGCGCCGCTGCGGGCTGGAGGTGGAGTACCTGATGCTCAACCCGCTGGCCTCGGCGCAGGCCGTGCTCAACGAAGACGAGCGCGCGCTGGGCGTGGCCTGCGTGGATATTGGCGCGGGCACCACCGACGTGGCCATCTATGCCGGCGGCGCGATCCGCCGGTGGACAGCGGCGCCCGAACTGCCCGGCGCCATTGAATTTGGCGATTATGTAAGCAAAAATGGAATTTTACCCACCATCGGCCATTCC
>JAIRQU010000165.1 GCA_031256305.1 Burkholderiaceae bacterium | reverse complement strand
GGTTGGCAATGATGTTTTTGATCGCCTGGAGCTTGGGCACGTAATTGCGCGTTTCGGCGGGCATGCTCAGGTGTTCGTAATCCGTGGGCAATCCGGCGGCGCTGTTCCTGTCAATGGCGCGCTGCACGCTGTTTTCGCCCCAGTTGTAGGCCGCCAGCGCCAACTGCCAGTCGCCGAACTGGTCGTGCAGCTTTTGCAAATAATCAAGTGCCGCGCGGGTGGAGGCGATGACGTCGCGCCGGTCATCGCGCAGCATGTTCTGCCGCAGATCGTAGATGTTGCCGGTAGAGGGTATGAACTGCCACATGCCCGCCGCGCGCGCGCTGCTCAAGGCATCGGGATTGAACGCCGATTCGATATAGGGCAGCAACGCCAGCTCGGTGGGCATCCGGCGCAGCTCCAGCTCTTCGACCACATAGAAGATGTAACGCTGCGCGCGGTCGGTCATGCGATCCAGATAGTCCGGATGCGACAGATACCAGGTCTGCCACTTGTCCACCAGATTGCCCTTCAGATCGGGGATGGCAAAACCGCGCCGGATGCGTTCCCACAGATCGGCGGGCGCCGCCAGCGAGGCAACCGGCGCGCTTTTGATTTCGGTGACGGCCACGGGCGGCAAGTCGCCCGCGGCAGCGGCTGCAGCGGACGCGGCAGACGCAGCGGAAGCCGCTTGCTGCGGCGAGCCGGCCGCGTCATCGGGTTGACGATTGACGGCACAACCGGCCAGGCCCAAGACCAGCGCCAAGGCCAGCGGCAAAAGATTAGTCAGAGAAAATTTCATGAAAAATTGTTTTTCCATTCGCGCAGCGCGGCCAGCACCGCCGCTGCATCCGTCGAACCGGCCCCGTGCGCGCGGGCCGCGGCAATCACCGCCGTCTCGCGCGTGCGCAAGAAGGGATTGATCTGGCGCTCCAGCGCCAGGGTTGAAGGCAACGTCGGCAAATCCCCGTCGCGTTGCGCCTGGCACCACGCCAAATGCCGCGCGATAGCGGTATTGCCGGGTTCCACCGCCGCCGCAAAGCGCAGATTACCCAGCGTGTACTCGTGCGCGCAACATACCCGCGTGGCATCGGGCAACGCGGCCAGTGCATCCAGCGAGGCCAGCATCTGCGCGGGCGTGCCCTCGAACAACCGCCCGCAGCCGGCGCAAAACAGCGTATCGCCGCAAAACAGCAGCGGCGCTTGCTCCGGCGGCTGTGCGTAGTACGCCACGTGCCCGGCGGTATGGCCCGGTACGGCCAGCACGCGCCAGGTCAAGCCCAGCGCGTTGAAGGCCTCGCCGCCCGCCAGCGGCCGGTACGGCGGCGGAATGGCCTCGCGCGCCGGACCGTACACCGCCGCGCCGGTGACCGCGCGCAATTGCGCCACGCCGCCAGTGTGGTCGGCATGGTGGTGCGTCACTAGAATGCCCACCAGCGACAGCCCGCGCGCATGCAGCGCCTGTTGCACTGGCGCTGCCGCGCCGGGATCGACCGCCAGCGCCCGGCCACCGTCAGCCAGCAGCCAGATATAGTTGTCGCCCAAGGCGGGAATAGCGGTCAAGTCCATGCGCCGGGAATATATCGGAAGAAATGAACGGTCTCGACAACTGGTTAAAAACACCGCCAGGCCGCTATGCCTTGGCCTGGGAACAAGCACAGTTTGACGCTGTGGTAGCTGATATTTTCGGCTACCACGCGCTGCAACTTGGCTTGACCGCCGCCATCGACGCGCTGGCGGCCAACCGGATGCCGCACCGCTGGCGGGCGGCGCTGACCGCGCCCGATGAAATGCAAGCGGATGCAACCGGCGCGCCCGCGGCCAACCCCGCGCCGCGCGTGGCGCTGATTGCTGGTCCCGCCGCTCTGCCCTTCCCGGAAGCCAGCCTGGACCTGATCGCGCTGCCGCACACGCTGGACCTGTGCCCCGATCCCCAAACCGCGCAAGCGGCGCTGCACGAAGCCGGGCGCGCGCTGGTGCATGAAGGCTGCCTGATCGTCACTGGCATTGACCCGATCAGCCTGTGGCGCCTGTCGGGCGCGCTAGCGGGGGCATCGCCCGCCGGCAACAAGCCCGTCACCCCGCGCCGGTTGCGTGCCCTGCTACGCGACACCGATCTGGAATTGCAAGCCGTGCGCCGCGGCGGCCACGGCTTTGCGCCATGCGCCTGGCGCGATGAAGCCCGGCTCGACCGCTGGGGCGCGCACCTGTGGCCCGCCTTGGGCGCGCTTTGGTGCGCCATCGCCGTCAAACGCAGCCGCGGCGCGATACTGGTCGGCCCGGCCTGGAAGACCCAGCCCGCCGCCGCAGGCGCGCAAGCAGGCGTGGCGCAGCGCACGGAACCCATGGCCGATAGCCTTTCGAGATAAATGGATCAGGTCGAAATCTTCACCGACGGCGCTTGCAAGGGCAACCCCGGCCCCGGCGGCTGGGGCGCGTTGCTGCGCGCGGGCGCGCACGAAAAAGAACTGTGCGGCGGCCAGCCGCTGACCACCAACAACCGCATGGAGCTGACCGCCGTCATCGAGGGCCTGACGGCGCTCAAGCGTCCGTGCCGAGTTGTGTTGTATCTGGACAGCCAATACGTGCGCCAGGGCATTACGCAATGGCTGGCGGGCTGGAAGGCCAAGGGCTGGCGCACCGCGAACAAGCAACCCGTCAAGAACATCGACCTGTGGCAGCGCCTGGACGCACTGGTCAGCGGCGGCGGCCACCGCATTGATTGGCACTGGGTGCGCGGCCACGCCGGACATGAAGGCAACGAGCGCGCCGACGCGTTGGCCAATCAGGGCGTGGCCCAAATCCTGAACAGCTAATCGGCTATCGCCGCGCCGCGCTGGCGTAGCAGCGCGCGCAACACGCCGCGATGACAGTGCGCCTCATCGGCGCAGTAGCAGCCGATGGAAAACGCGGCGTGGCGCGAGAACGCCGCCAGCAGATCAAGGCTGCGGCTGGCTTGGGGCGCGGCCATTTCGCGGCGGAAGGCGCGCTCGAAAACGGCCCATTGCGCGGGCGTTGCGGCTGCGTGCGCCAATTTCATCGTTTCGACCGAAGGCGCCAGGTTGGGATACCAGACGTCGTACCAGTCCCGCGCCGCGAATTGTTCCTTGGGCACGCCGCGCGGCGGACGACGCACGGCGCCGATGCGCAAACCCTCGCCGTTGGCGCGCGGCGCGCCCAGACGGACGATGCGAACGGGCATGAGCGCGCCCCCTTGACCGGGCGCTTATTTAACGCCACCCGCAGCAGACGCCACCGGCGCCGCGAGCTTGACGGCGGGGGGCGTTTCGCTACTGCTACTGCCACTGCGTTTGGCGGCCTTGACCTGCCCGGCTTGCGTAAGCATCTTGATGGCGTCGGGCCGCTCGTATCGCTTGGCGAAGTCGAGCGCGGTCATGTCCTGCTGGTTGCGTTTGCCGATATCCGCGTCCGAGTCAATGAGCAGTTTGACGGCATCGGGCGAGCCATAAGCGGCCGCCATCATCAACGGCGTGGTGCCGTTGGGCGAGCCGGCATTGATGTCCGCGCCCAACAGCAGCAAATAGCGGATCATGGCCACTTCTCCATCGGTCGCCTTGCTCGCGGCGTAATGCAGCGGCGTCCAGCCCGCTTTGTTGACCGCCGCGCCCTTGGCCACCAATTCCTTGGCAATGTCCAACTGCCCCGCCCAGGCGGCCATCATCAGCGCATTCTGGCCATTGGCATCGGTTTCATCGATCTTGAGTTTGGGCGAGGCGGCCAGCGCTTTGGCGGCCCGGTAGGAGTCTTCGTGCAGCGCCATGACGATGCCCGGCTGCCCGTGTTCGTCCTTGGTATTGGGGTCGAACCCTTCGGCCAGCAGCTCCTGGAGGGCCGAAGGGTTGTCCTGCTTGATGGCGCGCACGAATTGCCCTTCGGTCTGCGCTTGCGCACTCTGTCCCCAGGTCAACGCCGCAGTCAGCGCCGCGCCCATAAAAACCAATGGCCATTTCATATCCGTCGATTCCTCGCTAAAAACAGCGCATCAAAGTTCGCGCTGGTAATCTCGCCGATACGCTCCGGCGTCGTGCCGCGCAGCTCGGCCAATTTGGCGGCAACGTAGGGCACATGGGCCGGACTGTTGATTTTGCCGCGCATGGGCGCGGGCGCTAGATAGGGCGCATCGGTCTCGATCAGGATGCGCTCTTGCGGCGCGGCGCGCGCCACCTCTTGCACGTCGCGCGCATTCTTGAACGTGACGATGCCGGAAAACGACAAGTAGAACCCCATGTCCAGCGCCGCCTGGGCGACCGCCGCGCTTTCGGTAAAGCAGTGGAACACGCCGGGCGACCTGTCCCATGCGCTCGCGCCTTGCCCCACGCCTTCTTCGCGCAGGATGCGCAAGGTGTCATCGGCTGCCGCGCGGGTATGGATCACCAGCGGCTTGTCCGCGCGGCGCGCGGCGCGGATGTGGGTGCGAAAGCGCGCGCGCTGCCAATCCAGATCAGCGATGGCGCGGCCCGCCTTGCGCTCTTGCATCTGGTAATAGTCCAGCCCCGTTTCGCCGATGGCGATCACGCGCGCATCGGCGGCGCAGGCGGCCAGCTCGTCTTCAGAGGGTTCAGACACGCCTTCATGTTCGGGATGCACGCCAACGCTGGCCCAGACGCCGTCGAACCGGTGCGCCAATTCGCGCACCTGCGGAAATTCCTCCATCGAAGTGCTGATGCACAGCGCCCGCGTTACTTGCGCCGCCGCCATCGCCGCGCGCACGGCGAGCCAATCGCGCGCCAGTTCAGGCATCGCCAAATGGCAATGGGAATCGGTAAACATTGAATGCTTAAACAGTTTGGGTCGGACGATCCGATTGCAGCGCCTCGCCCAAAATCTCTTCGATCCGCGATTTGATCTGGGCCGATTTTTCATCCTTGGGGAATTTGATGCCGATGCCTTGCGTGCGGTTGCCCGATGCGTGCGCGGGCGTGATCCAGGCTACCTTGCCCGCGATTGGATAACGCTGCGGGTCATCAAGCAGCGTGATGAGCTCGTAGATGTCGTCGCCCAACTGATGTTCGCGGGTGCTGGGAATAAAGATACCGCCGCCGTTAAAGACAGGTATGTAGGCTGCGTAAAGCGCGCCCTTTTCCTTGATGGAAAGCTGGATGACGCTAGGGCGCTGAACGGCGGCAGATGTGTGCGGCGGAGAGGTGATGGCCATGACGATCCCGGACGAAACGAATCAGTTTTACTCGGCAATCAATATTGGGAGTTTAAGGCGATCCGGGCCGAACCGACTAAGGCTTCGGCAGTCAGCCCCGCATTGAAGGGGTGTTCGGCCACGCGCGCCTCCCGCGCCAGTTGTTTGGCCCAGCGCGCCAGCAATTGCATCTGACGGGCGTTGACAGGCAGCCGCGGCAGATCGGCGGCGGTGAAAAAGCGCGGCGCGGCCCCGGTCTGCGCGGCCATCAAATCGTGACAGAGCTTTTGCAGCCGCGCGATTAATTCCGGCGCGGGCAGATCGGCTACCGCCGCCACGGCCGCCGCGCCGCCGCGCACCAGCGTTTTGGGCAAACCGGCCCAAGCCTGGGCTGCGTCATGCGCGCCGGATGCCGATTGCGCCAGAGCTAGCGCCGCTTCGGGCCGCCCGCCCGCGGCATTCAACAGCGCCAGCGCGGCATCGGCGGGCACGCCCTGCCCGGCCAGCCAGGCCAGCGCCTCGTTCGTATCGGGCCAGATCATGGTGTGCGTCTGGCAGCGGCTGCGTAGGGTAGGCAGCAGCGCGTGCGCCGCGTCGCTGGCCAGCACGAAGCGCACGTCGCCGGGCGGTTCTTCCAGCGTCTTGAGCAATGCGTTGGCGGTGACGGCATTCATGCGCTCGGCCGGATAGATCAGCACGGCCTTGCCGCGCCCGCGCGCGCTGGTGCGCTGGGTGAACTCGATTACCGCGCGCATGGCATTGACCCGGATTTCTTTGCCAGGCTTGCGCTTTTTGTCGTCGAGCTCGGACTGCGCCTCTTCGTCCAGCGGCCAGCCGCGCGCCAACAAGTCACTTTCGGGCATCAGCGCCGCAAAGTCGGCATGGGTATGCACGTCGATGGCGTGGCAACTGGTGCAAGCGCCGCACGCGCCTTTGGGCGTGTGCGCTTCCGAGCCGCCGCCGGGCCGCCTCAAGGCAGCGAGCGCCCCCTCGGGGGGCAACGAACCACGCGCAGCGGGGAGCGTGGGGGCCTCACACAGCCAGGCGCGCGCCAACGCCAGGCCCAATTCGAACTGCCCCAGCCCCGATGGGCCTTGCAGCAGCCAGGCATGGCCGCGCCGCGCCAACAGGTCAATCAATTGCCGCGCCAGCCAGGGCGCGAGGGGTTGCGGGTTGCTGGTCATTGGGGCGTGGAAGGTTTGTCATGGTATTTCCGGATCAGGGGTTGCTCGAAGAAATGCCACGTGAAAGACGAAATAATCAAAACCAGTACAATAATTAACCCGCCCGCTCTGGCGGAATGGGTAATTCCGATTTTAATAATGGATTCGATGACGAGCATATGCCACAGATACACACCGTAACTGATCTTTCCGACATAGGATATGGGCGATAAAATTCTGGTGAGCCAAACACTGTTCCGTAACGAAACCAAAAAACAAATCCATGCTGCAAAGGTGGCAACTAAAATTAGCCTGAAGAATATAACTGCTACCGCAGATTCCCAATAGGAATAATAATATATCCAAAGTATTTTTAAGCTGGCTGCGCTGAGCATCACGGAAAAAACAAACAACATCATTGAATTTTTCCATCTAGGCAACAAGTAGCGATGGAGTATATGCTCTCGATTCGATACGATCAGGGCAATTGCATAGCCTAGACCAAATGCGTCCAGCCTGCCGGGGAGTTGTTCCACGCGCGTCATTTTGTGCCAAGTATCAAGACCTGGATTGAATGTGTACCAGGCTCCCGCGCGCCAAGCCAAGGCGATAAGGATAAACAAAGTGCACACCCAAAGTGGACGCCGCCAAGGA
>JAIRQU010000158.1 GCA_031256305.1 Burkholderiaceae bacterium | reverse complement strand
TCCAGCAATTTGCTGGATGTGTCGGTGGCCAGCGCTGGCGTGCAGGATGTGCCCGCACTGTCTGACCTGGCCCTGGCGCTGTTGGCTTTGGCCCTGGCCGCTACTGCCGCTGCCGCGCGGCGCAAGGAGTAGCGGAACCGCGCCGCCCGCTGGTTGCCGCACACGGACAGGCCGGGCACGCGGTCTCGCATCATCTGGCGCGGACGGTTGCGGCGCAGCCCGGTTATGTCAACGCCTTGTCCCGCGTTTCGCGCATCAGCAGCACGCCCAGCAGGCTGATGGCCGAGGCGATGGAGATGTAGTACCCGACCCACGGCAGGCCGCCGCGCGCGGCCAGCACTTGCGCGATGTAGGGCGCGACCGACGCGCCGAGGATGCCGCCCAAGTTGTAGGCCGCGCCCGCGCCGGTGTAGCGCACGTGGGTGGGGAACAGTTCGGGCAGCAGCGCGCCCATCGGCGCGAAGGTGGCGCCCATCAGGAACAGCTCGATGATGAGGAACAGCAACGCCAGCGGCAGCGAGCCGCTGCCCAGCAGGGGAGCCATTGTGAAGCCCGAACCGATGGCCGCGATGCAGCCGACGATGAGCGCGGGCTTGCGGCCAAAGCGGTCGCTGGCCCAGGCGAACAGCGGCGTGGCCAGGCCCATGAACACCACCGCCACGCACAGCAGGGCCAGAAAGGTCGGGCGCGCAATGTGCAGCACCGTGACGCCGTGCGCAAGCGAGAACACCGCCGCGTTGTAGAACAGCGTGTAGCACACCACCATGGCCAGCGACCCCAGCAGCACCGGCCGCCAGTGCCGCGCCAGCAGCGTGACCACGGGCACGCGCACGCGCTCCCGGCGCTCGATGGCGGCCCTGAACGCGGGGGTTTCGGCGATGCGCAAGCGCACGTACAGGCCCAGCGCCACCAGCGCCGCCGAGAGGATGAAGGGCACGCGCCAGCCCCAGCTTTTGAATTGCTGGTCGGTCAACAGCATCGCCAAGCCGAAGAACAGCCCGTTGGCGCACAGAAAGCCCACCGACGGCCCCAATTGCGGGAACATGCCGAACCAGCCGCGCTTGCCGTGCGGCGCGTATTCCGTGGCCAGCAGCGCCGCGCCGCCCCATTCGCCGCCCAAGCCGATGCCCTGCCCAAAGCGCAGCAGGCACAGCAGGATCGGGGCCAGGTCGCCAATGGCGTCGTGGCCGGGCAGAAAGCCGATCAGCGTGGTACACAGCCCCATGACCAGCAGCGAAATGACCAGCGTCGATTTGCGCCCGATGCGTTCGCCAAAGTGCCCGAACAAAAACGAACCGATGGGCCGCGCGATAAAAGCGATGCCAAAGGTGACAAAGGCCGATAGCGCCTGCGCCGTGGCCGATTCGCGCGGGAAGAACACCGGGCCGATGACCAGCGCGGCGGCGGGGGCGTAGGTGGAGAAGGCGTAGAACGCGATGGCGGTGCCGATAAAGCTGGCAAAGATGATGTGCGCGGTGCGCATGGGGCGCGCGCCGGATGCGCCGCTGGGCAGGTTGTTGGGCGCGGGGGCGGGCGGCGTGGGGGCGGCGGTTGTCATGTTTGATATTTTCAGCGGGTTGTTCAGGGTTCGGCGCGCCCTGTCCGCGATGAATCGCCCGCCGCGCCGCAGTTTGCCGTAGCGCGTCTGGTCACGCCTTGCGGCATGGCAAGCGGCGCGGACTTAAGCTGTCACAGAGGATAGCGGAAAATTTTTCCCGCGTCATGCCCGTTGGTTTTGGAAACCCGGCCCCTGGACATGTCACACTGACGTTTTGAACTTGCCACACCCTGTCTGCCATGTCTTCCCACCACATCACCCTGACCCGTTATTTGATTGAGCAACAACGCGCTGGCGGGCGTATTCACGGCCAGTTGCGCCTGTTGATCGAAGTGGTGGCGCGCGCCTGCAAAACCATCAGCCACGCGGTCAACAAGGGCGCGCTGGGCGGCGTGCTGGGCAGCGCGGGCAGCCAGAACGTGCAGGGCGAGGTGCAGAAGAAACTCGACCTCATCGCCAACGAGGTGCTGATCGAGGCTAACGAATGGGGCGGCCATCTGGCGGCGATGGCTTCCGAGGAGATGGACACCATCTACACGGTGCCCAACCGCTACCCGCAGGGCGAATACCTGCTGATGTTCGACCCGCTGGACGGGTCGTCCAACATCGACGTCAACGTGAGCATCGGCACGATCTTCAGCGTATTCAAAAAACCTGAAGACCATGCGGGCGTGACGGAGCAGGACTTTTTGCAGCCGGGGCGCAACCAGGTGGCCGCGGGCTATTGCGTCTATGGCCCGCAGACCACGCTGGCGCTGACGGTGGGCGACGGCGTGGCGCTGTTTACGCTGGACCGCGAGCAGGGCACTTTTGTGCTGACGCAGGATCAGGTGCGCATTCCAGAGGACACGCGCGAGTTTGCCATCAACATGAGCAACCAGCGGCACTGGGCGCCGCCGGTGCGCCGCTACATCGACGAATGTCTGCAAGGGCGCGACGGCCCGCGCGGCAAGGACTTCAACATGCGCTGGGTCGCCAGCATGGTGGCGGACGTACACCGCATCCTGATGCGCGGGGGCATCTTCATGTACCCGTGGGATCAGCGCGAACCGGGCAAGCCCGGCAAGCTGCGCCTGCTGTATGAGGCCAACCCGATGGCCTGGCTGGTCGAGCAGGCCGGCGGCAGCGCCACCAATGGCTGCCAGCGCATTCTGGACGTGCAACCGCAAAAACTGCACGAGCGCGTGGCGGTGATGCTGGGATCGAAAAACGAAGTGGAGCGCGTAACGGGGTACCACCGGGAAGCGGGACAAACCCAGGGGTGAGGGGCGGGCTGGGCCGGAATACGCCCGATCCATTTGATATTGATTACGATGCTATATTATCAATTATACACATCAAAATGAATGCCGCTCCCCATGAATCAGAAACGGAATTGCCGGGGCGCGCTGCTTTTGAGCGCATGGCGGCGTTATTTGCGCAGGGGCGCCATGAGCAGTCGCTGGATATTTGTCTGCAACTCATGCGCACCCATCCGAAGATGGTCAATGCCATTAGCAGCGCGGCGGCTAATTGCATTATGCTCAGGCGCTGGCAAGAGGCGGTTGATTATGCGCAAACCGCGCTGGCGCGCGGCAGAAAAACGCTGCCCGTGTACGATGCCCTGGCCAGCGCCTGCGGCGAACTG
>JAIRQU010000157.1 GCA_031256305.1 Burkholderiaceae bacterium | reverse complement strand
GCGCAAGGATTTGTCGCAGACGATGGAGCGCGCGCAGACCGAGCTGCTCAAGGCGTTCCCGCCGCCGTCCACCTGGAACGCCTTGATGCAGGCGCGCCACCGCCTGCAAATGCTGCAAGACCTGTGCGAGGAGCAGCAGGACGCGATGCAGGAATGGCTCGACACGCTGCGCGACCTGCCGCTGTCGGCCTACGGCGCGTCATCGGACGCGGCGCCGGGGCGGCGCGACCAGATCATTGCCCGCGCGCGCGATGTCATGGAGCACATCGACCGCGTATTGCACCACGCCCGGCGGCTGGAGCAGGCGGCCGAAACGGCGGTGCAAATCCATTTTTCCGCGCAAAGCCAGCGCACCAACGCCGTCATGCAGACCCTCACGGCGGTCACGGCGATCTTCTTGCCGCTGAATTTCTTCACTGGCTTTTTCGGCATGAACTTCGAGCACCTGCCGCTCATCCACAGCGCCACGGGCATGTGGCTGGCGCTGGCCATCATGCTGGGCGTGGCTTGGGGTCTGCTGGTCTATTTTTTGCGGTTGCGCTTTTTGAGTCAGTAACGCGCCGCCGGGTTTGGCGCCGCGGGGCCGGGGCTTTCTAAAATGGGCCATCCTTTTGCTTGATTGCCACGGTTATGCCCATGCGATTGATTGGTTCCCTGACCAGCCCCTTCGTGCGCAAAGTGCGCATCGTGTTGGCCGAGAAAAAACTCGACTGTCCACTTATTGCCGACGATCCCTGGGCAGAGGACGCCAGCACGCCAGCGGCCAACCCGCTGGGTAAGGTGCCGTGCCTGGTGCTCGATGACGGCGCGGCGGTGTTTGATTCGCGCGTGATCGTGGAATATCTGGATACCCTGTCGCCGATTGGCTCGCTCATTCCGCCATCGGGCCGCGCGCGCGTGGAAGTCAAAACGTGGGAGGCTCTGGCCGATGGCCTGCTGGACGCGGCGATTCTGGCGCGCAATGAAATGACCTGGCCCGGCCGCGCCGCCGCCGAACGCAGTCAGGCATGGATGGAGCGCCAGATGGGCAAGGTTGATCGCGCCCTGGCCGCCATGAGCCGGGGCTTGGCCGATAAAGAATGGTGTCTGGCTGGTCCGCAACTCACGCTGGCCGACATTGCTGCCGGTTGCGCGCTGGCGTGGCTGGCCTTTCGCTATCCCGCCCTGGACTGGCGCGCGCGCCATGCCAATCTGGCGTGTTTACTCGACGGACGCTTGATGAAGCGCGCCAGCTTTATCGACACCGCGCCGCCGGCAGCGTAGCCCATTTTCGCGCGCCCCGCGCGCGCCAAAACAAAACCGCCGAAGCCAATTGACTTTCGGCGGTTTTGCAGGTGTAAAAAGCGCTGTCTGAGCGGCTCCCGGAGCGACGGAGGAGGAGGGAGGAGGAGGGATTTCGCCCCAGTGCCACGGTCAACGGACGAATCCGTAAGCTAGGCAGCGTCAAAACTACTGCATACATTGTAAAGAGCATGGGACAATTTCCGTGTAGGCAAAGTTCCCGTTGCGGTGTGCGTTTATGCCCAAAAAAGGTAAAGTTTTGTAAAGATGCGAGGAAATACTGCATCGCCGGAGCGACGGCGGCCTAAAACCGTTCCAACTCCGGGTGCGGCAGCAATCCGCCGCGCACCAGCAGGCGGCCGTATTCAACGCAGCGCGGGTGCGTCGGGATGACCTTGCCAGGGTTAAGCAGCCCTGGCGGGTCGAAGGCGCGCTTGACGCCTTGCATCTGCGCGTTTTCTTCGGGCGAGAATTGCACGCACATCGAGTTGAGCTTTTCAATGCCTACGCCGTGCTCGCCGGTGACGCTACCGCCCAGGCGCACGCTGGTTTCCAGAATGTCCGCGCCAAAACGCTCGGCGCGCCGCAGTTGATCGGGGTCGCTGGCGTCGAACAGGATCAGCGGGTGCAGATTGCCATCGCCGGCGTGAAAGACGTTGCAGCAGCGCAGGCCGTGGCGCGTTTCCATCTGCGCGATGGCGCGCAGCATTTCGGCCAGCCGCCAGCGCGGAATGGTCGAGTCCATGCACATGTAGTCGGGACTGATGCGTCCGCTGGCTGGAAAGGCGTTCTTGCGCCCGCTCCAGAATTTCAGGCGTTCGGCTTCGTCGCGGCTGACGGCGATGCGCGTCGCGCCCGCTTCGCGCAACACTTGCGAGATGCGCTCGATTTCTTCCTCGACCTCATCGGGCGTGCCGTCGCTCTCGCACAGCAGGATGGCGGCGGCGTCCAGATCGTAGCCCGCGTGAACGAACGCCTCGGCGGCGGCCGTCATGGGCTTGTCCATCAGTTCCAGCCCGGCGGGGACGATGCCCGCGGCAATGACGCGCGCCACCGCGTCGCCCGCGCTTTCAATGCTGGGAAAGCTCGCCAGCGCGCAGCGCGCCAGTTGCGGCTTGGGAATCAGGCGCACCGTGACCTCGGTCGTCACCGCCAGCATCCCCTCGCTGCCGGTAATGAGCGCCAGCAGATCGTAGCCGGGCGCATCCAGCGCCGCGCCGCCGAATTCGACTGGCTCGCCCTCAATGGTAAAGCCGCGCACGCGCAGCACGTTGTGCACCGTCAGGCCGTATTTGAGGCAATGCACGCCGCCGGAATTTTCCGCCACGTTACCGCCGATGGTGCAGGCGATCTGGCTGCTGGGATCGGGCGCGTAATACAGGCCGTGCCGCGCCGCCGCTTCGCTGATGGCCAGATTGCGCACGCCGCTTTGCACCTGCGCCGTGCGCGCCAGCGGGTCGATGGCCACGATCCGGTTCAGGCGCGCCAGCGACAGCGTAACCCCGCGCGCGTGCGGCAACGTCCCGCCCGACAGGCCAGTGCCCGCGCCGCGCGCGACCACCGGCGCGCTCAAGCCGTGGCACACGCGCAGCACCGCTTGTACCTGTGCCTCGTTTTCGGGCAGCGCCACGGCCAGGGGCCGCTGGCGGTAGGCGGTTAACCCGTCGCATTCATAGGGCGCGGTTTGTTCAGGCGTCCACAACAGCGCGTGGGCGGGCAATACGGCTTGCAGCGTCTGCACGAGCTGCATTTGCAGCGAGGGGGCTTCCTGCTCGGAAGCGGCGGGAGCGTCGTCAGTCATGGCCTGAGAAGAAAAAGCCCCAAACGCGCCGCGCGCGGCTGCGGCTGTGAATTACCGGCGCGGCGCGGTCATGCCGCGCTGCGCCAATAGCCGGCGTTGAAAGGGCTGCTCATGCGCAGCGCCTCCGGGGAGAGGTCCACCAGTTTGTCGGTGGGCAGCTTTTCTTGTTCGCCGACGGACGCGGCATGTGCGCCATTGGCGTGGCCCTCGTGTGCCCGTTCTGCTTGGCCATTGGGTGCAAAACGGGCTACTGAAAAGAATAGAAACACCTGAAGGGTATCTTGCGCTCGGCCCAATAGTCGGCGGCGTCGCGGAAGATGTCGAGCAACTGTTCGCGCGTTTCCTTGTCGAAGCGCGCGGTCGCCGGAATGTGTTCCAGCACGACGATAAAGCCCGGCTGTGGCCCGGATTTGTGCAGCGGGTCGGTCAAACAGTCGTAGAGCGCGTCAAAATTCCGTCCGAAATGCGGCGGCAAGGTAAATTGCTCGGCCAGCGTGTCCAGCACGTCCTGCTTGGTCTGGATATTGGCCAGATTGGCGTACAGAAAGTGCTGTCCAAGCTGGACGGCGGCTTCTTGCAGGTCATGCGCGTGATAGGCGCGGATCGATTGGGCGATGTTGCTGCGCACGGTACGCAGGGGTATTTCCTTGGGCGGTTGGGCCTGCCCGGTTGTTGTGGTGGACATGATGGCTTCCGAAGAAGAGGACGAAACGCTCCCGGATTGAGGCGCAGGGAGCGGAAAAGGTTCCAGGGTTTTCATTCCACGATCTTTTCAAAACTGGAATAATGGTTGCTGGTGTAGTAGCAGGCGTCTGGCGCGGTGCGCTGGTAGCCGCCGCAAACAATGCGCCGCGCGCCGCGGTTGCGCGCGCCGGGCGTCTTGACGGTGTATTCGTGGTAGTAGCCGCGCCGCGCCAGCGGCAGTTGCCGCTCGTAGTTGCCAAATACCACGCCATCTTTTTCATGCGGAAACGGCCCGCCTTGCAAAATAAGGCGGTATGTTCGCTGACCCTGGCGCGGCAGATCGGCCAGCGCTATGGTGGCGGTTGCTTGCGTTGCCGATTGGGGCGGTTCAAAGGCCGCCGCGGGCAGGCTGACCACACTCAAGCCGCCGCCAAACACGCAACCCAACAGTGTCGCTGACAGAATCGCCCGCGCAATCTTGGGTATCTGACAGAATCGCAGCAATCTGGTGGCCAACGCTATCATGCCTGGCATCATGGACAAAATCCTTCCGGGTGTTGTCCCCGGAAATTCCAAAAAGCCAAGTTTGCCCCATTAGCGCGAAAAAATCAAGTCGCTTGGGTCAATTTTGTCTAAAGGGATTGGTTACTGCCAACGGATACTGATGGGGTTGCCGCCGGTGACCAGCGTCGCGCAGCGTTTTTTGTCGATCACGACAGA